>CAZSUQ010000386.1:0-5588 GCA_964609935.1 uncultured Thermodesulfobacteriota bacterium
GATCGGTGTCCATTTCTGGAGGATTCGCAAGGACGGGGGTCTCTCACGGCCGGCGGAGGAAAAGGGAGGGGAGCGCGCGTTCTCCCTGGATGATGAGCTGGAGACCATTGAATGAGTTTTTTCGTACATAGTCCTGATCGTGTTTGTAGCGTTTAGAAGCAGGGGGCCTTGATGCAGCAAAAAGAGCGGGAAGAGATCTTTCCAAAGGACCCGGACAAGACCTATGCCCTCATGGAGATCGTGGAGGGCACCTCCCTGCAGGTGGACAGGGGACCAGAGGAAACCGTGTTGAGCTGGCCCAATCTCGTCCTGCGCGAGCTCCTGCTCTTTCTGGTGGTGTTCATCGTGATCATCGGGCTGTCGCTCGTTTTCAACGCCCCACTGGAGGAGCCGGCCAACCCCCTTCACCCCCCGAACCCGGCAAAGGCACCGTGGTATTTTGTGGGGATCCAGGAACTGGTGAGTTATTCGGCCTTCTGGGGAGGCATCCTCCTGCCCGGCCTGGTGATGCTTTTGCTGGTTTTTCTTCCGTACCTGGACCGGGATCCGAGAGGGGCGGGGGTCTGGTTTTCCAGGTACCGAAGAAAGGCCAACGCCCTGTTTTTCCTCTTCGTCCTTGCCGTGGTGGTTCCCATCCTGGTGGGCCATTACCTGCGAGGCCCGAACTGGCAGGCATACTGGCCATGGGAGGAGTGGCCCAAGCATCCAACGTTGACGGCGGAGCCGTGAGGAGAAGATGGACAGCTCCCGGTTGAAAAAGCTCTTCACACCTTTGTGCATCCTGTCCCTTGGGATCGTACTGCTGGCCGTGTGGCTGGACCGGGGTCGGGAGTGGAAGGATTACCAGAAGACCTATTACGAGATCGCCGCCGGAATGACAAAGGACCCGGCCAGGAAGCAGCAGATCCTGGAGACCCCCCTTGAGATCAAGCAGATTCTCACCGAGGTGGACGGGCGGGCCGACCGTTGTGTGACGTGTCACATGGGTGTGGACAACCCGAACTTCGCGGACGTGGATCAACCCTACACCACTCATCCGAAACAGGAGAGCTTCCGCAAGATGCTCCACCATTCCCTGGACCAGTTCGGGTGCACCTTCTGCCACGACGGGCAGGGTTTGGCCACGTCAAGGGACGCGGCTCACGGGCATGTGCAGCACTGGGATCGTCCCCTGCTCACCGGCCAGTGGCTGGATGTGGGATGCGGCAGGTGTCACAAGGGGACCGTGGACCTGCACGGCGCGCCGGTTCTGTCCAGGGGCAGAGAGCTGGCAAAACGGGTCGGTTGCCACAACTGTCACAAGATGGAAGGGTTCGAGGAAGAAGAGCAGGAAGGGTTCGGCCCGGACCTGGAGGGCGTGGGGCTCAAGATGAACGAGGGTTGGCTGAGGAAGTGGCTCAAGGATCCTTATGCCTTTGCATCCAAGACAAAGATGTTGAATTTCTACCTGTCGGATGAGGAGGCCGCGACCCTTGCCAAGTTCCTTCTCACCAGGAAGGGGGGCGGCACCATTCAGGCGGACAGCCTCGAGGATGTGCCCGAGGTGGCCAGGGGACGAGAGCTGTTCGAGTCCTTGAGATGCTTCTTCTGCCATCGTGCCGAGGGCTTTGAAAAAAAGGATATGGCCCCGGACCTCACCGGCTTTGGGATGAAGAACGCCCTGGACCTCGATTTCGGTTACGTCCGGGATGCCGGACACACACTGCGTGGGTGGCTCCAGCGGAAGATCGGAGACCCGCGTGCTTATGAGACCAAAGAGACCGAGCTGAGCATGCCGGGCAACGATCTCACCGAAGACGAGATCGCGGCGCTGACCGTCCTTCTCCTGAGCTTTTCAGGGGATACGGTGCCCAAGGCCTACCACCGCAGGGAGGACCTCAGCCAGGACGAAGGGAGAAGGCTGTTCGACGAGTTGAATTGCGTGGGCTGCCACAACGTCAGGTCGCGGGGAATCATCGGGATCAGCAAGGAGAATGTGGCAAAGGATCTGTCCGGGATCGGGGACAAGGTAAAGGTCGTGTGGATGTTCCGCTGGCTCAAGGACCCTGCAGCCATCAACCCGGACACGAGGATGCCCACCATCGGCTTTCTCTCCGAGAACCAGGCCCTCAAGCTCGCGGATTATGTCATGGGCTTCCGGCAGGAAGCGCCCACGGGCCGCCTGGTCCGCGAAGAGGGGAAGGAGAGGGAGATCGATCTTTCCATGGAATCGATCCTAAAGGGGAGAGAAACGTTCGAGTCCATGGAGTGCTTTCGCTGCCACCGTATTGCCGGCAAGGGAGGGGAGATTGCGCCGGAACTCTCGCGCATCGGTGAGAAGGTTCGAATGGACTGGCTGCTCCACTGGCTCGCGGAACCGGAAAACTACAACCTGAACATGCTCGACGATCGTGCGGTTACCTTGACGCAAAAACAGGTGGAAGACCTGACGAGCTATCTCCTCTCCCTGGAGTTGGAGTATGGTTTTCCTCCGCGTATCCCAAGGGACGCTCTTCTCGTACGGGAGGAGAAGGAGGAGCCCCTGGATGTGCTGGAGAGAGGGAGGAACCTGTTCGGCGAGGCAGGGTCGGTGCATTATCTCTTTGGAAAGCGGGTGGGCAAGATGGGCCTTGGGTGTTACGGCTGCCACAGGCTGGGAGACCGCGGCAGTGACATGGGCCCGGACCTGAGCGAGGAAGGAGACCGGGTCCGCAGGGAATGGCTGCAGCGCTGGCTGAAGGAGCCCAGGTCCTACCTTGCGGGATCCACCATGGGCGATTTCCACCTGAGCGACGGGGAAATCGAGGCCCTGACAGGCTTTCTCATGGCCCGGAAGGCAAAACCCGCCACCGAAATGGCAATGCTTCAAGGGGCGTCCCTCCAGGAAGGGGGGCTCCCATGAGGATCCATCTATGAAACAGATCGGCTTCTACGATGATCTCTCCAGCTGCATCGGGTGCAGGACGTGCGAGATCGCCTGCAAGGACAAGAACAACCTGGAAATAGGGCCCCGCCTGCGCCGCGTGGTGGAGGTGGACGGGGGCCGTGCGCCTGACCTATGGTCCTACAAGATCTCCATGTCGTGCTTTCACTGCGTGGATCCCGCGTGTGTGAAGGTCTGTCCGGTGGACGCCCTGGCGAAGCGTGACAAGGACGGTGTCGTGGTCCCGTACCCGGACAGGTGCATCGGGTGCCGCCGCTGCGAATGGGCCTGCCCCTACAGGGCGCCCCAGTACGATCCGTCCACCCAAAAGGTGACCAAATGCAATTACTGCTACGACCTCGTGGACCAGGGACGCAATCCCTCGTGTGTGGATGCCTGTCTCATGAGGGTCTTGAAGGCAGGGCCCATTGAGAAGCTGGAAAAGGAGCCTGATGTTGTGAAGAGGATCAGGGATTTCGCGGATCCGAAGTTTACGCGACCGTGCGTCGTGTTCAAACCGCATCCGCAGAGCGTGGAGAAGAGAAAGGGAAAATCTGAAGATTCGGGGAGTGAGACATGAGCAAGAAGGTTCTGGTCCCGTTGGCCATGGTCGGTATCCTTGCAGTGGTTGTTGTTGTCTTCTGGGCCCGGCAGAAGTCAAAGGAGGCCGAGGTCCTGGTCTCGCAGGAGGTGATCAAGGTGGAGGAAGAGAAGCCAGCCGAGAAGCCCGCCAAACCCCCCACCAAAGGGCTCGTATCCGAGGAACTTCAGGAGAAGGGGCGGAACTTTCAGCTGAGGCTCGTGGCAGACGTGCATGCAAGCCCCAAAACGGTCTATGACACGCTGGTGGATTTCGAACAGCTCAAGGACTTGATCCCGGACTGCACCAAGCTCGAGGTGGTGGAATCGGAAGGGAACAAGACGGTTGTCTACATGAAGCGTTTCATCCTCTTCATGGGCAAGGAGATGGGGGGGAACCTGGAGTATGTGCTCCACCCGGATGAGATGAGGTTCCAGATGAAGGTGCTCCGTGACCCGAATGCAAACCTCACGGAGCAATGGTCCGTTGAACCCGCGGGTGGGAAGGCACGCGTCACCTATGTGGCGGATGTGAAGCCCAAGTTGAAGGTTCCCATCTTCTTGGCCCAGGCATGGATCAAGGACAATTTTGTGGACCTCATGAAGGCAGTGAAGGACAAACTGGAGAAACCGCCTGCTTCCGGATAAGGGAATCATGAAAGATCAAACAGATGGAAACAGGGATCATCCCCTGTCCGAGATCCTCCGGCAGCCCACGGATCGCCGGAGTTTCCTGAAGTGGTCCGCTTCACTGGGCGCAGCCTTGAGCCTGGCTCGGCAGGGGGGCGGTGGAGGGGGGCTCCGGGCAAAAGCCGCGCACGCGAGCCAGGCGATCAAGGAAGAGGTCAAGGTGACCAGCTGTTCGCATGACTGCGGGGGGCGCTGCGTGCTCGTTACGCACCTGAAGGACGGGGTCGTCACACGCATCTCCACGGACGACGGGTCCCTGCTGGATACCTACGGCCTGGACACGCCTGAGGTGCCCCAGATCCGTGCCTGTCTGCGGGGGCGGTCCTACAGGAAGAGGCTCTATTCCCCGTACCGGCTCAAATATCCCATGAAGCGCATCGGGGAGCGGGGCGAGGGGAAGTTCAAGCGAATCACGTGGGACGAGGCCTACGACACCATTGCCAAGGAGATGGTTCGCATCAAAGAGACCCACGGGCCTGCTTCCATCCTGGACATGTGTTTTGCCGGAGACACGGTCTCCCTTCTCAGTGAGCTCTACCCCTTCCTGCCCTGGGCGCTCGTGCGGCGGTTCCTGGACTGCTTCGGCTGCGCGGTTCACTTCTGGGACACCATGTGCTTTGAAGGGGCCATCTTTGCTGCCAACTACACGGTGGGGGACCTGCTGGACGGATGCGAGGCGGACAACTTCCTGCACTCCAAGCTGATCCTCCTGTGGGGGTTCAACCCCACGCACTCCATCCACGGAACGAACACCCCCTGGTACCTGAAGCTGGCCAAGGAGAAAGGGTGCAAATTCGTCAGCATCGATCCGAGGTACACGGATTCCGCAGCCGCGTACAACGCCTGGTGGATCCCCATACGACCCGGAACGGACGTGGCCATGATGCTGGCCATGGCCTACGTGATGGTCGATGAGGGGCTCCTGGACAGGGCGTTCCTGAACCGGTACACGCTCGGCTTCGATGAGGAGCACATGCCCTCCAACGCTCCGCCCGGCGCTTCTTTCAAGAGCTACGTACTGGGCGTGAACGACGGGGTGAAGAAGACACCGAGATGGGCCGAGGGCGTCACCGGTGTTCCGGCCGCGGACATTGCCAGGCTGGCCAGGATGTACGCAAAGACAAAGCCCGCTGCCATGATCCATTGCTGGGGACCGGGCAGGCAGCCCTGGGGCGATCAGTTCCACCGGTGCGGGTACACCCTTGCCGCCATGACCGGAAATGTGGGTATATCCGGAGGAGATGCCGCAGCCAGGGCCTGGGAATCGGTAGCCGGGGGTTATCCTTATCCCGTAGGGGTTGAACGGGGGTTGCCCATGGCCTTTAATCCGGTTCTCAAACTGCCTTCCAAAATATCCAGCTACTGGGCGCTTATGACCATGGAGATCCCACCTTTAGTCCATTGGACAAAGCTGGCT
>CAZSUQ010000387.1:0-5572 GCA_964609935.1 uncultured Thermodesulfobacteriota bacterium
CCTTTGAGGCCGTACAGGAGTGTTGATCTGCTGTTTCCATTGAACCCTGCTGTTGCAATTCCCCCCAATAACAGGACAAAATAATCTCCAGCGACCAGCGGTTTGCTTTGACCCCTTTCCACCGCTCTTGCCACGAGGTTCCGTGCAAGCTATGGGCGAGGATTCCGGGCACGTTCTTTGTCGCGTCCGGGACCAGCGGCCGGTTCAGGCAGGGGATGCGTATAAAAACAGGGAAGGCACCATGGGGACCGTATTTCAGACCAACCCGATCAATCCGCAAAAGAGGCATATCCTCCGCGTTGTGGAGGCCCTGGAGGAAGGGAAGCTGATTTCCTATCCCACGGATTCCACCTACGGGATCGGCTGCGATATCTTCAACAAGCGGGCAGTGGAAAAGGTCTATGATCTGAAGGGTAAGGACAGGAAGAAGCCTGTGAGCGTGATCTGCTCGGACATCAGCACCTTGAGCCAGTACGCGGTGATCTCCAACGTGGCCTTCAGGATCCTGCGCAGGCTGCTGCCCGGGCCCTACACCTTTATTCTGCCTGCGACCCCGCTGGTTCCCAAGGTCATGCTCACCCCGAGAAAGACCGTGGGCGTGCGCATCCCTGATGTTCGGATCGTGGATGAGATCGTGGAGGCCCTGGACCGGCCACTCATCAGCACGAGCGCCTCCCTTGTGGACGGAACCATCCTCAACGACCCTCACGATATTGAGAAACGGTTTCGGGGAAGGATCGAGATCGTGATCGAGGGGCCTTGCCCGGCTGAGCCTTCCAGCATCATCGACCTGACCGAGGAGGAGCCTGCCATCATCCGCGAGGGCATCGGGGACCTGAGCTGGCTGACTTAGCCCGGATATCGCACGAGCCGCCTACCAGGGCTTGAAGAACCTCTGCTGCAACGCTCTAATCCTTCAACCTGAAGGCATAATCCGACACCTCGCCGGTCCGTTCCTCCTTGTCCAGCTTGACGGACCGGACCCGGGTGCCCACCTCGACCTCTTTCCCTTCCTCGGGCAGCACGAACTGCCAGTGGCCGTTGTCCGCGCCGTCCACCTTCACGATGGCGGGATAGAGGGCGCCCTGGCCGATGTGCTTGGTCGTCCCGCGTACGAGCTTGCTCCACGCAAGGACCGTGCCCTCCACCTCGCTGCCGAGCAGAAGGGGCTCGTACTCCACGAGTGTGCCACTTTTTATGCACCGCAGGCAGATCGGCCGGATGGGAGGGAACAGAACGTGTCCGCAGGCAGGGCACTTTCCGGCAAAGAACACCCCGTTCTCGCGCAGCTCGCGAAAGAACCGTGAAGCATGGCACATGGAACGATTCAGGGTTGTTCCGATCCTGAAGGGGACCCGGAGGATCTCATCCGGATCCGCGACCCCGGAGATCTCACCCACCTGTGCCTTTCGAAGCAGTTCCGGGTCGATCTGGTTCTTTTCCGCGAGTTCCTGAAGGGCCTTCTCCGAAAGTGTCATGCCTCTGCCTCCTGCGCTGCTCACATGTTCTCAAACCACGGGTTTCATCAGTACCCTTCCCGCCTGCCCCGTCCTGCCCTCAAGAGGATGAGGGCGATGAAAGGAACAGCGATCATGCTCATGCAGCCAACGGTTTTCCCGGAATCGCCCTCTGTCGTTCCGTGAAGGACAGAGGCCTGGGCATCCGAGGCAACGCTCCAGGGGGGCGGCGTCCCTTCTTCGCGGAAGGCGGCCACCGTGGCCGCCGTGTTGTCCAGTGACAGATGGTTGTCTGCAAGGTTCTCGCTGCCTTCGGGGACGCCCATAGGATCTCCCCCATAGTCCACGCCGGGATTGGACCAGTGAAGGAGACGGGTGCAGGAAAAGCCCTGGTCACCGCATTCATCGTTGTATGCCATGATCGTTCGCCACCGGTCTTCTGCGTTCACGAATCCGTGGCTGTACGGATACGGCCACACACCCAGATGAACGTACCAGTCGTGGTGAGCGCCCATGTTGTGCCCCATTTCGTGTCCGAACGTGTAATACCCGGTAGCGCAGCTGAGCTTCACCACGTTGAAGGCCCAGGCCTGGTGCTCTGGCGAGACCGAGAGCATCTGGTAGCCTATG
Source organism: uncultured Thermodesulfobacteriota bacterium (assembly GCA_964609935.1). Lineage (GTDB taxonomy): Bacteria > Desulfobacterota > DSWW01 > DSWW01 > DSWW01 > CAYTRL01. Next base: position 2,088 of record CAZSUQ010000387.1, read on the forward strand.
CCGCAGTAATTAAAAGATCTGACCCAGAGGCTGACGATGTCCGCGTAGTAGAGATTCCGCCATTCGTGCACCTCGTCCAGGTGGCCGTCGGAGGCGAGCTTCAACCTGAGCAGGTCCGTCGTGGCGTCCCCGCTCTCGGTGTAGGTCACCTCGGCCGAGTGAACGAGATTGACCCGCTGGATCACCCCGCTGTTCTCATAGCCCATGTTGGTTTCTACAATCCCGAGTGCGATCTCCGCCTCGATATCTCCTGCGGCTGCGGCCGCGTCCGCGGTGTAAACCACCATCACGTCGATAGTGACTTCTTCTGTGGAGAGCAGAGCGGGAGCGTTGGAACCTCCGCCCTCTGGAAGCCCCTCCGGTATCAGGGGCTGAGCCTCAGGGGGAAATGCGCTCTGATCGATCTGGCGCACCTCGTGCAGGCCGGCCGTGAGCGGCCGGATCTGGTACATGGTTCCACGGGCCGTGATGTTTCCCGCAAGGGTCTCTCCACGGAATACAAGAACAACAGAGCTCAGCGGCATGTCTGCAATACGTCCCTGCCAGGCATCCCACTTCCCGCAGGCATGGGCCTTCCCCTTTCCCACGGCAAGGAGCGAGACATCAGGGAAAAGGTTGAGGAGGATCTCAGAGGATCCCTTCTCCGCGCCTGCACTCTTCCGCAGATCGAAGTCCACCAGCGTGGTTCCGGTTCGGAGAACGGTCCCATCGCCTGGACCGCTGCCCCCTGTCCCGGTTGCAGACAGGGCTTCAGAAGGTGCCTCCAGGAACAGGCTGTCCGCAGCCTGAGCCGCCCCATTCCCGGCGAGCCCGAACGTGATCAGAAAAGAGGTGACAATGGCCATGGACCGTAAAACAGGTTTCCGTGCTAGCATTGCATCTCCTTCTGAGAAAAAGGTTTGTTCCGTGGATCTCCTTCCGGTTGCAGTAGATAAACCCTCTCCCTGACAAGCATAAGGAGTTCACCTGCATCCAGTCAAACCTTGAAAGCAGGCGTGATTAACGGGAATGAGATCGTGTGAGGATCTTTTCTTTTCGGCTCGAACATCCTATAAAAGAAAGGACAACCCCTGCGAAGGCGTTCCACGGCGAATCAAGGCGAAAGAGAACGGCGGATAGGATGGTGCAGCGCATCTTGCGAGGATACAACTGGAAGAGTTTGATTGTCCTGGCCCTGTTCGTGGTTCTCAGCGTCACCGTGGGATTCGTGTGGAACGATCTGCTCAGTCGAAACCTCCGTGTGGTCAACTGGTTCCTCATAGCCATCTGGGTCGTTGTGGTCCTCCTGCTGTGCTGGGACGTTCGTCCTTCCCAGGACCTGGCCCTGGCCTCTGTGGCCCTGCTGGGAGGGTTCGGGTTCGAGTGGTGGGGAACGAACACACACCTGTGGACCTACTTTACGGCTGAAAAGCCTCCCCTCTGGATCCTGCCGGCCTGGCCCCTTGCCGCGCTTGCAACGGCAAGGGTGGCGTTTGCCGTGGAATGGGTCTTGTCCAGGCGAGACTGGAAATGGAACATCGTCTACTGGGTGTCCATGGTTCTGTTCTATGCGGCCATGATCCACTTCCTCCTGCCCGCTGTTCGCATGACATCCACCAGGTTGGGTATCGGGCTGATGCTCCTGGTCATCGCCACAGGCAAGGCGCCGAGGCGTGACGTGGCCCTCTTCCTTGCCGGGACCCTGCTTGGGATCCTGTTCGAGTACTGGGGAACGAGCCGCCGGTGCTGGACCTACTATACAGGGCAGATAGCCCCGACGGTCACGGTCTTTGCCCACGGCTTCGCCCAGGTCCTGTACGCAAGGACGCTTACCTTCTTTGACTGGCCACTTAAGCGGCTGGATTTGCCCTGGTCCGTTCGGGCGCGGGAGGTTCCGGGTCCGGATGATCCCCCGGGGTGATCTGCCACTGCATCGTTCTGCGAGGAAAGGTGCCATCTCATCCGCTAACCCGTGGGCCCACAAAGCCATGAGATTCCTCTGTGAACGTGTGTTCACGATGAGCCTCGGACAACCGTACCCACTCTATGGTCCGCATGCTCTTCCGCATTGGCCTAGCAGGCTCCTCCCAAGTACTTGAGCGTCCCGTGTGCCCAGTTTCAGGCCGATTCCCGCTTCTGTTCACCCCTAATCCCACCCCGCTCAGACGAATGGGAACGCTTCTTGCTTCTACTGGGAAATACCCACAGGTGCAAAAGGAAGATTGGAAGACAATGGAACGGCCAAAAGTAGTTCGGTTGCCCCAAAAACGGAAACCCAAGCTTCTGGACCAAGTCCGCCTCGAGATCCGGAGACGAAACTACAGTCGCAGGACGGAAGAGGCCTACATCGGATGGATTCGGCGCTACATCCGCCACCACGGTGTCCGTCACCCTGCAGAAATGGGCAAGCCGGAAGTCGAAGCGTTCCTGTCTTATCTGGCCACCAACCGGAACGTGGCTGCATCTACACAAGACCAAGCCTTCAATGCTCTGCTTTTCCTCTACAGAGAGGTTCTGCAACTCGAGTTCGAGTGGCTCGACTCTGTCGTGCGAGCGAAGAAACCGAAACGACTGCCCGTGGTCATGTCCCGCTCCGAGGTTCGAAGAATCCTCGATCTTCTCGATGGGACCACATGGCTTGCGGCCATGTTGCTCTATGGTTCGGGCCTCCGTGTCCTTGAATGCCTTCGTCTCCGTGTTAAGGATGTTGATTTCGAATGCCGTCAGATACTCGTTCGTGAAGGAAAAGGTGGAAAAGACCGCCTTACGATCCTGCCTACCCTTGCGGAGGAACCGCTCAAGGCACACCTGCGCTCGATAAAGAAATGTTTTCGACGCGATCTGGAAAGGGGTGAAGCAAACGTGAAACTGCCGGGGGCACTTGATAGGAAGTACCCGAGCGCAACACGTGAGTGGCCGTGGCAGTGGGTTTTTCCCGCAACCAGGAAGTTCCGAGACCCGGTTTCCGGTCTGCTCTTCCGGCATCACCTTCATGAGACAGTCGTGCAAAAAGCGGTAAGAAAGGCCGCGCTACGTGCAAAGCTGGCCAAGAGGATCACCTGCCACACCTTTCGTCACTCCTTCGCCACCCACCTCCTGGATGACGGATACGACATCCGCACGGTACAAGAGCTTCTCGGTCACAAGGACGTCTCGACTACTATGATCTACACCCATGTTCTAAATCGAGGGGGCAAGGGGGTGAAAAGCCCTGCAGATCATCTTTAGGTTTTTGATCGCTGTTTGAATTTGTCAACTCCATTCCCGCCGCTTTTCCTGTTCAGCCCTCCAGTTTCAATAGAATAAAACAACTTCATCACTGCCCTTCAGCATTCTTAGGCCGCCAGCCGGTCAGTCTATCTCAAACAGGACTTAGGCGGACCAAGCGGTCTGTCTAAGTTCGGATCGGTCTCGGCTCTCCCCACCCCCCCAATTCTTAGGAATCCCAAGGCAAATCGTCTATTTGACAAGGCTTCATTTGTCATATAAAACATGCTTCTGTTGGC
>CAZSUQ010000388.1:0-5570 GCA_964609935.1 uncultured Thermodesulfobacteriota bacterium
GGGGGAGCAATGTTTGTGGTTGCACTCGATGTTCGCTGGAAGTTGAAAACCCGCTGCTGTTCGTACTGGTAAGAGAAACGAACGCGGTGAACAACCGGCGGGCCTCTTTTCAATGCATAACCGATGCTCATCCCGCTGATATTGTTCTGTCGAATGTAGCGGGCCGCAATGCTCCCGCCCTCGAAGAGATACCCGGCCCGTTTGCTGTGGGTGTTTGTGAGCGAGAGAGACCAGGGGGTTTCTAAAGAGAAGTAGGGCTTTTCAAAGGCTGCGGAGAGGATTTCCCCGCTTTCCAGGCCCTTGATGAACCAGGAAAGCCTGTAGCGGCTTCCGAGGATGTTGGGATCTTCGTAGGCAACCCTCCAGGCATCTTCGATGATGGTATTCCCCTCGCGAGCGCCCTTGCGATAGGAGAAAGACAGGATCTTGCCCAGCCCCAGCAGGTTCTGTTCCGTCACGCCCACGGTGACGGCCTGACCCAACCCCTGGCCCTGCACCTCGAAGATGGGAATCAGGGACCAGTTTTCCTTTACGGAAACATCCACCCTGACCTTTCCGGGCTCAACCTGAACGCACGCCAGCTTCTCCTCCCGGAACGTACCCTGATCGTTCAATTTCCTCTGAGATTCGCGGATGCGCTCCACGTTCAGGGGTTCCCCGACCTCGAAGAGAAGGTTCTGTCGAATCGTTTGCTCGGTGGTGTCAATGTGCAGGCGGTTGACCGTTTTCCTCGGGAACCAGGCCGGCAGGGGATCCGAGGCCTCAAAGATGTCCCGGTGAATGATGTTGATGTCGCTGATCACTGCATCCGGGCATTCCCGAGCGATCTGCTCGCATGATTCGGCGATGTCGCTCTGCGCCAGGGCGGAAGGTTGGAAGCCGGTTGTCAGAAGCAGGGCAATGAATGTGCAGCGTGCGGGAAATCGGAAGCCGGTTGACGTCATAAAGGATTCTTCTCAGCGTGCTGTTCCAGGGAAGGGCTGCGTGAGGGCTCCTGTCATGGGTCTCCTTCATCCGTCTGTTCGGCTATCCGCGGTCCAGCTCGGACCGGATCAGCTCGGTGACCTCTTCATCCCTCTCGTTCTCCTCGAGCATGGCCACGAGTTTCTCGATGATCTGCTCCCGCTCGTTGATATCGTCGTCAGCCATGTCCAGTGCCTTTCGGAAGAGTCTTTCCGCGTGTCCCGCCTCCTCCAGCTTCCAGAAGGCCTCGGCCGACTTTGTGACCACCCTCGTGTCTTCAGGGGATTGGGTGAGGTTTTCGCGTATCTGATGCAATGCACGCTCTCTTCTCCCCATTTGCGCATAAACGAGAGCCTTTTCGCACTGGAAGTACGGCGCATCGGCAAAGGGAATGAAGTCATCACAGAGCTCCAGGGCCTCTTCCGGCATATTGCGCTTTGTAAAGTCCTCTGGAAGGGAAAGGAGCCAGTCCACCAGAAGCATGCCGGTCACCTCCTCCATCAAGGGCCATGCCTCGGCTCCCATCTTCTCCAGGAGGTCGTAGGTGTCAATGTAGAGCTTGTAAGCCTCCTCCACCTCCTTTGGGCCTCTTGATTTGAAGCGCATCAAGATCCATATCTCGATGACCGGACGTATCTTCAACATCCACTTCCTGATCGGGTCGGGAAGGAGGTCTTCCAGCGGAGTCTCCTCCTCAGGCAGATCCCCTTCCGCCTCGAGTACGCGTGGATAGGACGTCTTCGCCACGGTTGTCTGCTCGTCGATCCATTCGACCTTGAACCCGGTTTCCTTGGTGAAATTGAACAGGTAGAGCAAGACCTTCCCTTTTTCAAACTCCAGCTTGCTCAGGAGGGCCTTGATCGCCTTCCGTGGTGTTCCTGCTGACGGGCCTCCGTATTCGGTGTCCGCGTCCCATCGCTTTCCACTCAGGTAAAATGCATAGAGATGCTTCCCTTTCAGTTCGAATGCGTTGCAGAGAACCTTGTGCAGATCATGAAGTGTTTGCTTTTCCGCTATCTCGATGATCCGCCAAACGGCGGGTGTTCCTTCCGGTGAGGCCCGGAACAAAAGGGTCCGTACCGGTTCCTTGCTTTTCCCTCGCATGGTTGTCGTTCCTTCCCTCTTACCTTCAGTGTCCGTGTCACCTCTACGGGGCGTGCAAATCTTTACGGTTGATTCCCTTTGATATATTTGAACAGTTCGCTGTCCGTCGACAGGACCATCTCAATCTCCTTCTCCGGGAGATTCTTGTAGATGTCGAGCGTCTTTACCAGTCCATAGAACTCCAGGTCCTTTCCATAGGCTTCGGCATAGATGCCGGCGGCCTGGGCATCCGCTTTGCCCTTGATGGTTTCGCTCTTCCTGTACGCCTCGGCCTGGATCTCCTTCAAATCCTTTTCCATCTGCCCTTCGATCAGCCGGGCCTCTCCCTGCCCCTCGGAGCGGAATTTTTCCGCCATCTGTTTACGCTCGGCGATCATCCGCTCGAAGACCTTTTCCCGGACATCCTGGTTGTAGTTGATCCGCTTGACCCCGAAGTCCACGATCTCGATGCCCAGTTCCAACAGCTTGGGCTGGGCCTTCTCCATGATCATGCGGGTCATCTTTTCCCTGCCCACCTTGATCTTCCTCATGAAGGTTGCCTGTTGCTCCTCTGTGGTGATGGCCAGGATCTCCATCTCGCGCTCCGAACTGCGGATGGTTTCAATCAGGGAGAGCGACTGGATGAGGTTCTTGGTTTCCGCGTTGAGGATACTGTCGAGACGGTTTTGAGCCACGTTCTCGTTGTTGACCCTCTTGAAGTATCGGAGGGGCTCCACGATTCGCCAGCGGGCAAATGTGTCCACGTAGATCATGGTCTTGTCCAGGGTGGGGATCTCTCCCGGGTCGCCGTCCCACTCCAGGATGTTCTTCGGGAATTTATGGGCCTTCTGGATGAAGAAGGGAGCCTTCATGTGAAGCCCGGGTTTCAGGATCCGATCCCCCACGGGTTTTCCGAACTGCGTGATGACCACCTGCTCGGTTTCATCCAGGGTATACAGGACGCCACTGGCCGCAACAACACCGACAAGGACGAGGATCGCGAGTGGGAATATCTGTTTCATGGCTGGCCTCCCTTCTCTCCCAGCTTCAAAAGAGGGAGAATGCCTTTCTGGTCCGCGTCGATCACGTATTTATCCCCCAGACGACCGAGCATCACCTGCATGGCCTCCAGGTAGAGCCGCTCGCGGGTAATCTCCTTTGCCTTGGCGTACTCCTCGTAGAGATCGAGAAAGCGGGACGCATCGCCCTGGGCCCTTTTGACACGATCGATGGCATACCCCTCGGACTCCTGGACCATCTTCTTCGCCTGGCCCTCGGCCTCGGGGATCACCTTGTTGTATTTCTCCCGGGCCTGGTAAATGAGCTTCTCCCTTTCCTGCCTGGCGGAGTTCACCTCGTTGAAGGAGGGTTGCACCTTTGAGGGCACGTTGGTCCTTCCCAGGTCGATCCCGTTGATGTTCAGGCCGGTTTCCGCTGCATCCAGTGCGTTCTGTAGGGCGTCCTGGGCAAGGCTCGCAATGGCCTCGCGCCGGGTGAGGACCTCGTCCAGGCTGTGGTCGCCCACGACCTGCCTCATGGTGGACTCGGAAAGATCCTTGAGCGTCTCCCGCACATCCCTGACGCGGAACAGGTAGTTGACCGCATCCTTTACACGGTAGCGGACGGCCCACGGGACCAGTGCGCTGTTCAGGTCTCCTGTGAGCATGAGGGTCTTGTCCACCGTTTTTTCGGACACATAGGACGGACGAACACCCGTGCGGGAAGGGGAGATGGCTCCGAAAACCTCCCTGCGCTCGGCCTCGACACTCACCGGCGTGACCTTTTCGATTCCGGTGGGCATCTTGAAATGAAGCCCGGGGCCGACCCTGCGGTTGAATTCCCCGAACCGCTGGACCACGCCCACCTCGTCCTGGTTGATCTGGTAGACGCCGGTGAAGAGCCAGAGAAGGATGACAACGGCCAGAAGGATCCATCCAAGGGGAAGTTGCTTGCCGCCGAAAAGGTTGCGGAAACGCTCCTGGAGCTTCTCCAGCAGCTCCTCAATCTCCGGGGGACGCTGATTCTTTCCCCATGGGCCCTGCTTTTCATCCCAACTCATACGTTTCCTCCATGTTTCTCGGGTGCTAAGGGAGATACGGGTACCGGTTTTACATCATTCCTGGGAGGGGTCTCTTCCGTTCCTTTCGGCGCTCGTGATCCGTGAAGCCACAACCTTTTGGATGCGTTTTTATGGGGTTGAGTTCAGGCTGATGTCCCGGCCACCGTCGAAAAAGTCCCCCAATCAAGTAGAAAGTGTAGAATTTGCTAAAATTTAACATGGTTACTACCAGGGTTCAATGGGAAAATCTTAAAAACAGGAGTCCATAGAGTGTTGCTGCAACCAGGAAACCCGAGCAGACGTAAAAGACCGGATCGATCCCCCAGCCCTTGTAGATCATTCCGGAAATGAGGGGGCCGGCTGCAAAGCCCGCACCGGTGGCCGTTTGCATAAAAGAGAGCATGGCGCCCATCCCTTTACCTCTCGCCAGAGAAACGGCCATGGCTTGAGAGGATGGAAAGGACAGCGCGACCCCGAATCCCATGAAGATATTGATGAGCAGGAGGCTCAGAAAGCCGCCTGCAAAGGGGATGGCTGCGAACATGATCCCGGAAAGGAGCGTCCCCACCAGGAGAAGGGCCTTCCGGTTCAGCCGGTCGGCCAGCATGCCAAAGGGCAGTTGCAGGACGGCTGCGAGTAACAGGTTGATCGTGATGACGGCACCGAGCAGACTGGCCGACATGCCGAGTTTCTCCATGGCCAGAATGGGAAGAAAGCACACGATGGAACCGCGGCCGATGGTGCTGACGAGCGTAAAGATGAGCAGGGCTGCGATGACGTTGGATCGCAACAGCTTGAGGGACCCGTCCCACAGGCTTTTTCGCTCCGGAGACCCGGGGAGCTTGAGATTCGGGACAAACAAAAGGGTGAAAAAGAAGGCGGACAGCGCAAGGATCCCAAGCGTGAAGAAACACCAGGCCATTCCGAAACGATCAAAGAACAGGCCGCCCAGGGCCGGTCCGATGGCAAAGCCTGAGAGAAAGCTCACAAGGAACAGCCCGGTGTAGGTGCCTTCCTTCTGCGCGGGCGCCAGGTCGCCTACGTAGGCATTGGCAGCGGGTATGACCAGGGCCGCAGCCATGCCGTGCAGCATACGCACCAGCAGGAGCCTGGGGACCGAATCAGCCTGGATGTAAAAAATCGATACAACGCAATAGGAAGCAAGGCCGATCAGCATGAAATGCTTGCGTCCCCATCGGTCCGACAGGATTCCGGTCAACGGGGTCAGTGTCGTACGGCAGATGGAAAAAACGGAAAAGATCGCACCCAGCAGCAGTCCGTTTGCTCCCAGTGTGCGTGCATATCCCGGGATCAACGGAGCAATGATCCCCAGACCCAGCATCACAGTGAAAACGGCCAGAAGAACCGGGGCGAGAAGCCGCAAGCGGGCCTTTTCACTCAGGTTCTGCATATCCATTTCCATCTTGTATAACTTTCTGTAAGCTGGAAATGGATATGCAGAACC
>CAZSUQ010000389.1:0-5565 GCA_964609935.1 uncultured Thermodesulfobacteriota bacterium
GAGACCCCGTCTCTTATCCTCTTCCCGTTCCAGGGAGGTCACGATGATGACGGGCAGATCGGCAAAACGCTCGTCCTCTTTCAGCTTCTTCGTGAGACTCAGGCCATCCATGCGCGGCATCTGAACGTCGGTGACGACCAGATCGAAAGATGCCTCGCTCAGCAAGTTCAGTGCCGTCAGGCCGTCTTCCGCTGTTCCCACGTCGAAACCGGCGGCCTCCAAAATGCTCTTTTCCAGCAGTCGGGTGGTCATCTGATCTTCCACCAGAAGGACCCTTCGCCGCTCCTGCTCCCGGGACTCGGGCCGGTGTTTCTTCGGGTTGATGGCCCCCGCCTTCATCTGGGCCGTGGTGAAAAGCCGGGCCACATCCAGGATCAGGGCCACCTCGCCGGTCCCCAGTATGCTGGAACCGGAGATGTTCGGGGCCCGGCGCAGGTGCGAGCCCAGCGATTTCATGACGATCTCCTCCACCCGGAGAACCTCGTCCACGAGGAAGGCGATTTTTTTCTCACCATGCTTCATGAGCAGGAGGCAGATCTTATCCTCTTCCTTGCCTGGGCTTGTGCCCTGCAGGAAGATCGTGGCGTCCAGGCGCGCCGCGGGAATAATCTCTCCCCCGTAATAGACCGCCTCCCGTCCCTTGACGGTCTGGACGGCATCCGGGGGGACCCGAAGGCTCTGGATCACGGAGAAAACAGGCACGGCCAGGATGTGGTCCCCGCATCGGACCAGAAAAGCCCGGGTCGTGGCCAGGGTCCTGGGCAGGGAGATCCGGACGGTGGTCCCGGTTCCGGGCTCGCTTTTGATCTCCATGGAGCCGTTGAGCCCATCCACGTTCCGCTTCACCACATCCATTCCCACGCCGCGTCCGGACAGCTCCGTGATCAGGTCCGCTGTGCTGAACCCGGGCAGAAAGAGAAGATCGTACACTTCGTGATCTCGAAGGTCGGCGGCCCGCTCATGTGTGAGCAACCCACGTTGCACCGCCTTCATTTTCACGGAATCCCGGTGGATACCGCGACCGTCGTCGGCCACCTCCAGGATGACCTTGTCCCTGTCGTGAAAAGCCCGGAGTCGGATCGTTCCGGTGTCGCTCTTTCCCGCCTTCACCCGCTCCTCCGCCGACTCGATGCCGTGGTCTATGGCGTTCCGGAGCATGTGCGTAAGGGGGTCGCTCAGTTCCTCGATGGCCCGCTTGTCGATCCGCGTGTCTTCCCCTTCCACGACCAGATCCACCTTTTTGTTCAGCTCCCGCGCAAAGTTTCTGACAGAGCGCGGGAACCGCTGGAACAGGATCGACACGGGCATCATCCGGGTTTCCATCACGAGCTGCTGGATGTCCGTGACAAGCGGGTCCATGACATCCAGCGACTCCCGGAACGGGTCGCTGAACGTTTCTGCAGCCTCTTCGGAGCGGTCCCTTTCATTCATCAGCTCGTTGAGCAGGGGCTCCAGATCGTTTTCACCGGAAGGGCCGCCCGGGTGTTCCCGGGGCAGGCTCCGGGCGATCCGGCCCAGGATCTTCTTCTCCCTGAGCTGAGAAAGCTCGAAGTTCGTCAGGGGGTTCTTCAGGCTCAACATCTGGTTCCGGACAATCACCAGTTCCACGGCCAGATTGAGGAACTGGTCCATGGTCCGGGTGGAGACACGAATCGACTCCTGCAGCAGGCTTCGTTCCGCCGGCTGATCTTCCTTGGAAGACCGGTGTTCTTCCTCCTCAATGTTCACGGCCGGTCCGTCCGGGGAAAGCAGGTTTTCGATCCGGCGCGTGATCCGGCTCAGATCCACGGGATCATCCCGGGATGTTTCCAGCCCGTCCATCACCGCCCGGAGGGCATCGCAGGCTTCCAGGAGCAGGTTGATCAGGTCTTCCCAGGAACGCTCCTCTCCCGGGTCGAACCTCTCAAGCAGGTCTTCCATGCTGTGGCACAGGCCTGAGATGTCGTTCAGGCCCATGGTCATGGCCGCCCCCTTCAAGCTGTGAAGGTCCCGGCTTATCCCTTCCTGGGCCACAGCGTCCCCCGGATCGTTTTCCTCGAGCCGGAGCAGGCTGTTCTGGATCGAATCGGTCAGTTCCCTGGAGGATTCCAGAAAAGAAGGCAGGAAGGTCTGAAAATGCTCCGGGAGGCCGGAGTTGGGATCCTTCATTTCGTCACTCCGCCAGCTCGAACCGGGAGATGATCTGCTTCATTTTTTCCGCCATCTTGCTCAGGGTCGTGGCGGAACTGGTGGTCTCGTTCGCAGAGGCCGCCATCTGTTTGGCCACGCCCGACAGCTCCCGCATGGTGACCACGACCTGTTCGCTGGCCGCCTTCTGCTGGTTGGTGGCCATGGATACATGTTTCGCGGATTCGGTGGTCCGCTCGGACATGGAGACGATCTCCTGCAGGGAGCTTTCCACGGTCTTGATCTTCTCCGACCCCTTGGTCACCACCTTCACGCTCTCCTCGGCCGCCATGACCGAAACATTGGCCGCCGCCTGGATCTCCTCCACGATCTGCTCGATGTTCTCCGTGGACTTGACCACGTTCTCGGCCAGCTTCCGGATCTCCGTGGCCACCACGCTGAACCCCTTGCCGGAGTCGCCCGCCTTGCTGGCCTCGATGGCGGCGTTCAGGGAGAGCATCTTGGTCTCCGCCGCGATCTCGTTGATGATGCCCAGCACCTTGCCGATCTGCTGGGTCTTTTCTCCCAGGGACATGATTTTCCGGGCCCCCGTTTCGGTCCCCTGCCGGATCTCGTCCATGAACCGGGTGGCCTCGTCCATAACCTGGGCGATCTCCTCCGCGGTCTTCTGCGTGGATTCCGCCATGCCGGCCTGGACCTCGCTGTTCTCCGCGATCTGCCGGGCGGTCCCGGACAGCTCTTCGATGGTGGCCGTGGTCTCCCCCACGCTGGCGGCCTGTTCCGAGGATCCACTGGCCTGTTCTTCCGAGGCCGCCAGGATCTGGTTGCACGACGTGCCGAGCTGATGGGAGACCTGCTGAACCTCGCTGATGATCTCCGCCAGGTTTTCCTGCATCAGGTTGAATGCCTCTCCCAGGGTGCCCTTGAATTCCACCTTGGAGTCCAGGTGCCCCTGGGCGATCCGGTTGGACTGGACGGCGAGCTTGTTGAGCTCCTGTTGCATGCGGAAAAAGCTGTGAGAAAGGATCCCGATCTCGTCCCCGCTCACCACGTCCACCACGGACGACAGGTCCCCGGCGGAGATCCTGTCCGCCGAAGCTTCCAGCCTCTTCACTGGGCTGGACACGCTGGATGCCAGGCCGTAGCTCAGGAAGAAGGAAACGAGCAGGATCAGGAAGGAGACCAGGAGAACACTGAACAGAAACGACGACATCTCGCTCCGGATCTTTCTCCCGTCCAGGACGCTGACGATCAGCCACCCGTCCGAGGAGGACGGAACGGCGCAGTAGATCAGGTTCTGCAGCAGGTCTTTGTACTTGTGCGGTTCTGTGCTTTCTAGGGTCGAGTAGAGCCCGGCCAGTTCTTCCCGGTCGGCCTTTATCTCCTCCGTGTTCCCCTGTCCGGACAGGATCTCCCCTCCCCGGTTGAGCAGAAAGAACCAGTTGCCTCTTTCCAATGACCGCTCAGCAAGGATCTTCGAGATTTTCCCGGCCTCGGTGTCGATGGATGTGTCCGCCAGCGTCTCCTTCAGCTGGGTCAGCTTATCCATGCTGTTAACCTCGGACAGCTTTTCCACGGTCCGCTGGGAGTGGCTGTAGGTTACACCGCCCTGGAACAGTACGGTCACGATGACGATGGAAAGGCACATCAAAAGGATCTTGCTGAAGATGGGCAGGATTCTCCTGGGCGCGGGCATGCCCGCCTCTCTTACGATAGCGCCCAGGTACGGCGACAGGATGAATTCCGAGTAGAAGAAGCAACAGGTGGCGTAGATCAGTCCCACCATGATCCCGGCCAGGCTGATCTGGACGGATTGTACCACGTTGAAGCCGGCGATAAGAACCAGCTGGACCATGCCGATGGCAAAGCCCACCAGTACGATGATCAGGACGCTCAGTGCGATCTTTTGAGGCAGCCGAACCACCTTATCGATGAGCGCCTCGAACTGCTCCTTTGTGAGGGACGGACGGTCCCGGGACGCGGGATCCCCCATCGGGACGATCGCCGCCCACCACATAGGCAGCCAGGTGCACAGGAAGCCGAAAAGGGCACCCTCCCAGGCATAGGCGAACAGAAACACCTTGAACTGGGCCGCTGTCATCTCCAGGGTCAGAAGGATGTAGGGAATTCCCAGTGTAACCACTACACCGAGAAAGAACAGAAACTGTGTCCACCCGATCTTGCGCTGTAATGTATTCATGACGATCCTCTTTGGTTGGGAAAGGTTCTCCCTGTTCAGGAGTCTGGATGATTTTCCATGACCTTTTTGGTTGACGGCTCCTCCACGAGCCTGCTGAAAAAGGGCCCCGCGGCGCCTGGCGAAAGCTCGTACAGGTCCACCAGGTTAACCACCTGATCGTCCACAAGGGCGATCCCCCAGATATACGGACAGTGTTTTTGGGCCTGGATCAGCGGCGGCAGCTTCCGGATCTGGGGCAGTCCCAGGGTGATCATCCCTTCCAGGCCGTCCACCCGGATGGACCGTGTTCCGGTCCTCGTACGGATCTCCACCGTGACAGGGCCCTTCCGGATCTTGTCGACTCCGGAGGAAACGTTTGACGCACCGTTATCCGACGAACAGGAAAACGATGCATCCTCCGTGCATTCCTTTGACATGATGATCCGACCGATCTGCTCCGCCGGGAGCGCGAGGAGATAGTCGTCCAGCCGGACCAGCAGCACGTCCAGGGAATCCGGTGCCATCTTTACCTTTCCATCCTGGGGTCTGTCCCCATTGTCATCTGTTTCGAGGCCATGATCTTTTCGTAGTTGAGGACGGCCATCAGACGCCCGTTCACGCGCGCCTCTCCATCGATGAAGTCCGTGCACTCCTTTTCAAACGTGATCAGGGGCGGGTCGATGGAGTCCGTGGGAAGGTCCACGATCTCGTCCAGGCCGTCCACGAGGAACCCCACATCGACCCCTTTTTCCGAGGTGACCATGACCGATACCCTGACGGGTGTTTCCTGGTCCAGGCCCAGGAGCTGTTTCAGGTCCACCACGGAAATGATCTCGCCGCGGATGTTCATGATCCCCAGGACGTGGGGCGGCACATCCGGGACCGGTGTGATTTTCCGTGCCCACATCACGTTTTTCAGGTGCTTCACATCAAGAGCGTATTTTTCGTCTCCCAGAGAAAAAACAATCAGGTGGCGCAGGGGCGTCTCGCCGGAGTTTCGTTCCTCTTCTCGCCCGGCTTCTTCCAGCGCCTTCAGGATGCTTTCGGACGTCTTCTCTGTTGCGGCGGAACCCATGCCGGCGCCTTCCCTGTCCCCGCGTTCGGATCCGTCGGGATCCTCCGTTGTCTGAACGGTCGTCTCTTCCGTTCGATCCGGGCCGAGTGCCTCCAGGTTCTCCAGCAGCGCCTTGACGCGGGCCGGCTTGAGGGGTTTTGCGATGAAGGTGTTCATGCCCGCTTCCTTACACGGGTGCTCCACG
>CAZSUQ010000390.1:0-5565 GCA_964609935.1 uncultured Thermodesulfobacteriota bacterium
ATATAAGAAGGCTCTTAAGGATTTAAACAGGGTCATAGAGCTTGATTCAAATAAAGGAGGAGCATACCTGCATAGAGGATACGTCTATAAGTCATTGGGAAAGCTTTATCCTGCAAAAAGGGACTATGGCAAGGCTTGTGAGCTAGGGATTCGACCGGCATGTGCGTGGCTGGAGGAGCATCGGTAAACCTATGGACAGACTCAAGTACAAATTCGCGGTCGAAGTTGTAACCGAGATCCTGGAAGAACAATGGGCATGTGATTGTGGTCATGTTCTGATCATAGCAGCTGTTGCAAGAGTAGGTCGTGCTCGAATCGTTTTTCAGGATTCCTCCCTGCAGCATCGTGGATCCCATGTATATGCTGGTATAGTAAAAGGGATTTTTGGCAATATTCGGGCTCCGCACAAAGAAAGGGGCCACGGAATCCCCGTAACCCCTTGTTTTTCCTGGTACGCCCAAGAGGATTCGAACCTCTGACCTTCGGATTCGTAGTTGAGGTCGGAGGAAGTAGGTTACGGGAACCACGAGGAGTAAAAGGCAAGTAATTTTAAGCGCTTAACCCAAAATCGATCACCAACTTTTCCGCTGGTTTTTCACCTAAAATACCGATTCTTACCGTTGTTTCACCCCGTTTTTGGCAATATTTTGGCAATGCTGAAACCTAATTCCACAACGCGTCGGCTGCCAGGAGTTCGGTAAACTGTCGGAAGGGCAGGACGTCGATGCCGTCTCTGGTTCTCATTGCCGGTCCATGAGGGTAGACCACGAGCCGGCGTTTCAATCCTTTGAGAGACGCCACGGCACGCAGGCCCTTGCACCATGCATCCGTAAACGTGTTGCCGGACTTCGCTTCGATGGCTATCAGATCCGACCCTTTTACCAAAATGAAGTCAACCTCCATCGCGGTTCTACCTGAAGGTGCCCAGTAGTACATGTCTTCACAGATGCCGCGGTAGTCCTTGTAAGCTCGCAGCAACTGCGCCACCATTCCCTCGAACAGTGCGCCCTTTTCTTCGGGCGCCGGTTTGCCGGACACGCGCTTCATGGCGCGCACAATGCCGGGATCGCACCAGTACCATTTGGGCAGCTTTCTTTCCCTCACACGCAGTTTGGCTTCATATGCAGGAAGCCGAAAGCACAGGAGTGTTTCCTCGAGGACATCGAGGTAGCCCGTGACCGTTGTCCTGGCCACCCCGGCTTCCCGGGCAATATTGGTGACATTGACGGTCCGGCCGTGAAAGAGGGCCGCTATCGGAAGAAACCTGGCAAACCCCGGCAAGTTTCTGACGAGAGATTCTGCCTGAATCTCCTCTTTCAGATAGAGCTGCGCGTAAGCTGAAAGCGTCTCTTCCCTGGAGGCCGAGTCCCAGACAATGGGCAGCGAGCCGTACCACATGGTCTCGTCCAAATCGAAATGCGCGCCAAGTTCTTCCGGCACAAAGGGGTGCATGGAACGGCTTAACGCACGGCCCGCAAGCAGGTTGACTCCGGCCCGCTTGAGCTTGCGAGCACTCGAACCACACAGGACGAAACGCAGGCGTTTTTCTTCTATGAACCGGTGCACCTCGTTCAGCAGGCCCGGCAGCCGCTGCACTTCGTCCACGATCACCCATCGGCTTTCATCTTGAACCGCACGCAATTCGTTTGCGAAGAGTCCGGGATATGCCAGAAGCCTCTGGTACGTTTCCTCAGACAGGAGGTCGATCACATAGGCATCGGGAAAGGTCCCTTTTAGCCATGTGCTCTTCCCTGATCCGCGTGGTCCCAGGAGGAAAAAGCTCTGCTTCGGTGCTTTTAGTAATCTCTTAATCAGCATGTGTCTGTCGTTCCGTCATATTTCCTTGTAAATTGACGACAACATAGCCTGAATGCTTAATTCTGTCAAGAGAAAATCGTCGCACTTTATGATTCATGACAACCCCAGGCAAGTTTCTTGCGAACCTCAGTGATTTTCTGAACCTTGAATACCCGGAAAACCCTTGATATGTCCTTTTAATAAGGATATATTTCTTAATATATGTCCTTTTGAAAAGTCGATATGCGCGATTTAATCCGGCAGAAGATCGTGGATTCCCTCGTGGCTGCCCCGGCTGCACTTACGCGGCGAGATGTACGATTGCCTGCCGTGGCCGGAAAGGCCAAGGCAATCATCGGACCTCGTCGGGCAGGCAAGACCACCTTTCTCTGGCAGTTGTCGGCGGAGAAACTCACAACCGGTGTGAACCGTGAGGGACTGCTCTACTTCAACTTCGAGGATGAGCGCCTGGCCGGCATGAGCGCGGACGACCTGCATATCGTCATCGAGGAGTTCTACCTCCTGCATCCTGAATTGCGGGACCGGCGTGAGGCCGTTCTTTTACTTGACGAAATCCAGGTCGTGCCGGGTTGGGAAACCTTCGTGCGTCGACTTCTCGACACGGAAAAACTGGAGATCTTCCTGTCCGGTTCATCAGCACGACTGCTGAGCCGGGAGGTCGCGACCAGCACGCGAGGCCGCGCCATGGAAGCCCTTGTGTATCCATTCAGTTTCCGCGAGTCTCTGCGTCACCGGGGGCAAGAGCCGGACAAGCCCTTCGACCGATTGCCCAAGGCCGCGCGGTCCATGGTGGACCGGGCATTGCGGGACTATCTGGTCGAAGGCGGCTTCCCGGAGTCACAGGGCATCGACAGGCGAACTCGCTTCGAACTGCTAAATAGCTACGTAGACGCTGCCATGCTTCGTGATGTTGTGGAACGCCATTCGGTTTCTCAGCCGGGCGCCCTGCGCTGGATGGTCAGACATCTGTTGGGCAATGCAGGCGGGGCATTCAGCATTCACAAGTTCCACGGCGACTTGCGTGCTCAAGGGATACCCATTGCCAAGGACACGCTGCACGCCTTTCTTTCGTATGCGGAAGACGCCTTTCTCGTACGCACGGTCTCGGTTGCAACCGAGTCCGAGCGGCGTCGAATGGCCAACCCGCGCAAGGCGTATCCAATCGATCCGGGCCTGATC
This sequence comes from uncultured Thermodesulfobacteriota bacterium, assembly GCA_964609935.1. Lineage (GTDB taxonomy): Bacteria > Desulfobacterota > DSWW01 > DSWW01 > DSWW01 > CAYTRL01. Next base: position 2,998 of record CAZSUQ010000390.1, read on the forward strand.
CCGGTTTTCGACAGGTCGGGACGGGCGAACCTGGGGCACGCGCTGGAGACAGCCGTGGCTCTCGAACTCGACCGGCGTGGTGCGGAGATCACCTATGTTCGAGTTGCCAGCGGGCGTGAAGTGGATTTCCTCGCACGTTATGTCGGGGGCAGGGAAGAGCTCATACAGGTGTGTGCGAACATGGACGACCCGAAGACACTCGAGCGGGAGGTACGGGTACTCGCTGAGGCCGCGGAAGCGTATCCCCGGGCCGAGAAACACCTCATCACGCTTGCACCGGAAGGGGTTCGAGGACTGCCAGAGGACATAAGCATCCACGGCGCCGCAGCCTGGCTACTTGCGGATCGTTTTCCCTCTTGAAAAGAGTGCCTGAGAATACGGCAGTTCAAAAGCACCTTCAACCCGAAAGCGTGAGTTGACGGCCCTCACGGAGGCGATGGGGGAATGCGGTTTGGACCGAGCCCAGGTCGTCACGTTGGATCAGGAGGAACACCTCAAGACCGAGGCCGGTCATGTCGATGTCTTGCCGGCCTGGCTCTGGGACTTGTCGTTGTGATGGAGAAGAAAAAACAAACCGCGGACACGATGGAATGATTTCCTGGTCGCCGGCTGAGTGTTGTGTTTATCTTGATTCTGTCAACAAGACAAACTGTTAACAACTTTAGAAATATGAAATGGCGGATGATAACCTCCCGGGGTAGGGGCGGAAGGATGCCGTCTCTATGCTCAAACCTTTCATGGAGTCCTTGCTGTCTCCTTTGTCTCAGAATCCGCACTTCTAATGAATAGAACAAAGACATCATAAGGTTGTATGTTTTCGACCATGATTACGGCCCTGTTTCCTTCGATGGGCAGGGCCGGGTCTTCCGCTACCACGGGAAGGTCCCATACAGGATCCGAGCCGTTTCCGACAAAGGGTATCTTCTTGACTGTGACGCTGATGTGCGTGTCTTCGGGATGGACAAAGGGAAGCGAGAAAAGGTTGTTGAGTTGGATCTCCGGGCTCAAAGCTTTCTTGATTCCGGCACCATAGTAGGCGAGCAATACCTGCGCATTCATCGTGTCCTCCGAGTGTCGGCTGGCAACCGCCATGATGCGGCGGTCCGAACTTTCCGCCTGCACGCGGGAATGGACCCCGGCTGCATAGTACTTGTAGGCCCACCAGATTGCGCGTGGCTCGAGATCCGGGGTCAGAAGTCCGTTGATGGAACCGTCACTGCAGGTCTTCCAGTTCTTGAAATCCAGGTAACAGTCCAGAAGATTGTCACAGTCATCGGGATGGGACCAGCATGCTTTGCAGGCTCCGTCCACTCCGGCGCGCTCCATGTGACGCAGAAAGGCCAGCGCCGAGCCGGGACGTACATTTTGCTTATAAGCCATGATGTATTCATTCACATGGAGTTCCTGTAACCCCACGCTGGCATATGCCGGGTTGTCGACAAAGTCTGTTCTTGCCTTCGCGATGCTTTCCTCCATCGCCGGCAGCAGGATGTCCGGTTGATACAGCATGTGAAACGCCAGAACCTGGACCCTCAACAGGTTGTCTCGGCAGAAATCACAGAATTGCTGCAGGCGCTCCATGCTGAAGAGGCTGATGGAAGGTCCACTGATGATGGCCGCATCGCCGAGCTCCTCCCGGATCACGTCGTGAGCCCGCCGAAATGTCTCAAGAAACCTGTCGTAGGTTGCGCCCCACCAGAATCCCCAGAAAATCGGGATATCCGGCTCGTTCCAAATATCGTAGACTACGCGCGTGCCATAATGGCGCGCAATACTGCGGACAGTTTCCTCCCATGCCGCATAGTCGGAAAACGGTGGATCCATGCTCCCTGGGTATCCCCAGGCATCGCTGACTACACAGATGTACCTGATTCCCAGGGATTCGGCGCGCAACAGAACCTCTTCAGAGGGCGGACCCGCGCGCCAGTGCTTTGCTTCCAGCGGGATCAGGAATTCGTCCTGGACACGGTCAGGATCCAGCGTCCCCAGGAAACCGCTCAAGGAAGGCACAGCCTTTTCCCGCGAGAAATCCACGACAACGGTCGCGTCCGGAAGGATGCACGCCCCGGTCCCGAGGACGAAAGCAACGCAAACCGCGACGCCGTACAAAACGCACTTCTTCGTCATTGAAATACTCCCCACATCACGGAACTCCGATCGAATCGGAGGTTCCGAAAATGACCCGTGTTTCGCGAAAATGGTCGGCTTCGGAGATGACTCCTTTGCTTGTATCCATCACCGCGACACCCCGACTTTCACCGTTTGTCTAATTCGAGATGTCATGGGGACGTCCTTCCAAGAGCACCTGGCGCATGGCGTAGTACGAGGGTTTGGGATTCAAATCCCGGTCGAAAAGACCCCAGCCGGCTTCCTGATAGTCGAACGGCAGGACATCCCACCAGTATCCGTATCCGTCAAAATCAACGGTATTAAACGCAAGGATGTCGGTGCACCGTTCCACGGCCAGGCATGCTCTCGTCGCTTGAGCGTAGTTGTTCGCCTGGTATTCCAGGGCGTCCGGGCGCCACGTTTGTAATGTATTGTCGAGCTCCGATATCTACACATCGA
>CAZSUQ010000391.1:0-5543 GCA_964609935.1 uncultured Thermodesulfobacteriota bacterium
CTTCGCCCGCCTTGTATATGGGCACTTCCTGTTCGCCGGATTCTACAGGTTTATTGCAGGTACGTTTTGGGAAGGGTTTCGTTGGGCAGGATGCCCTGTCTGCGGAGCTGGTCTGCGGTGCGCGCACTCCCGGTCTTGAGCCACTTCTCGTACAACCGGAGAAGGTCCCGGGCCGTGTGTGTGCGGTCCTCTTCGCTGATCTCGGACAGAACGTCGACATAGGTGGTGAACCGGGCGGAAAGGTCCAGGAACAGGCTCGAAAGGGCAGGATCCTCCCTCTGTCCCTGGAGACAGATGTGGAGTTTCTCGTATGCCACCTCCCCCATGCTGATCAGGTAATCCACGTCGATGACCTTCCTCTGGAAGCTTTCCGAAAAGTAGCCCGAAAAAAACATGCTGAAGTCGCCGAGATATTTCAACAACCGGATGCGAACACCCGCCAGGCTCGTCAGGGCCTTTGCATAGACGAGGGCCAGCGGCTTCTCCTTCAGGTCCTCGTCCTCCTCTGCATAAAGGGATTCGGAACGCAGGAATCCGGCCAGCAGGTCCACGAGGTACGTACTCACAAGTCCATCGGCCTCGACCCTCTGGTTGCACAGGGCCTGTTCCACCTGCTGCTGAAAATATTCCGTGACAGAGGATTCCAGCCTGATGAGGTTCCCGGATCTTCCTTTTTGCATGAGAGGCCCCCTGGGCGGTTTATCGGGTAACCACCATGTAAATCGGAAATTTCTATGGGGGACTTTACCTTCAGGAGATGGGGGTTTTTTTCTTTCGATCGCGAAGAAACCGGGAAAAGGACCGTATCTCCGGGACAAGGAAGAGGAGGCCCGTAACGATCATGAAGGAACCCCACCAGATTCTCGGTCTAAGATTCCCGAGGATCGTGGTGGGAGGTTGCGCGAGGTGAAAGAGCCCGGTACCCAGGACGAGGATGCCGAAGGTGCACAGGACCATCCCCACCCAGACCCATATGGAAACATGCTCTTTTGAAGAGTTCTCTTCAGACATGAAACCTTCCTTTCGGCATTCCTCGAGTGAATGGCCTAGAATGCAACCCCGTCCACCAGGCTACCAGAAGAGGATGTTCAACAACGTGCACACCGCCAGGGACACCAATGCCCAGAGCAGCGGTTTCTTGTACCATGGGCTTCCCTGCATCTCCGTCTTTTTTGTGAGCCCCTGTACCAGGCCCACCAGGTCCTCGTCCTTTCTGGGTTCCGTCACAAGGGAAATCCCCACGGTGAGGACAAAGGTGACGGTCCACGCCCAGAATGCCCGCCAGAGGTTCGCTCCCATATCCGAAGGGACCCGTGAAAAGGTCAGGTAATAGGCATCGATCCATCCGAACTTCAGGGCAAGAAACAGGAAGAAGGAACTGAGCATGCCCACCAGGAGCCCCCAGAAGGCAGCCGCAGGCGTTGTCCTCTTCCAGAACATCCCCAGGAGCATGGTGGCGAACAACGGGGCATTCACCCAGGAGAAGATGGCCTGGATGTAGTCCATGATGGAGTGGTAGCCCATGGCAATGTAGGCGGTCACAATGGACAGGAGGATGCCCACGATGGTGGTGACCCGGCCCACCCGGACGAGATGCTCGGCGGTTGCGTCCTTCTTGAACAGGGCCCTGTAGATGTCATAGGTCCAGACCGTGTTGAACGCCGAAACATTGCCCGCCTGTCCGGCCATGAACCCTGCCAGCAGGGCGGTGACGCCGAGACCGATCAGGGCCTCCGGGTAGTAGCGTGAGATGAGCAGGGGGAGTACGGCGTCGTAGAACAGGCCGCCGTCCTCTTTCAGGGGGATCACGAAACCGGATCCCGGTGTATGTGCGAGCTTCCAGCCCACCAGACCTGCCACCACTACGATAAAAGGGAGAGCCATCTTGAAGAAGCTGGCGATAATGGGGGTCAGCCGTGCGGACTGAAGGTCCTTGGCCGTGAAGGCCCTCTGCACCAGGAGAAAGTCCGTGGTCCAGTATCCGAAGGAGAGCACCCAGCCCAGACCGAACACAATGGGCACCCAGGTGACGGCCATGGGGTTCCAGTCCGGGTTCCCGGTGGTGGCCCAGAGAGAACTCATCTCCCTGGGCAGTTCGCTCATGATCGTGGAGATGCCTCCCATTTCCACCAGGCCGAGGATGGACACGAGGAAGAGCCCGAACCAGATCAGGAAGAACTGGATGATCTCGGTCATGATGGCGGAGAGCAGGCCTCCAAGGGTAATGTAAACAGCGATGGCTCCAGCAGAGATCCATATGGAGGCATGCATGTCCCATCCGATGATCAGATGGAAGGTGAGGGCCATCAGGTAGAGGTTGATGCCGGACATCAGGACCGTCATGAACGCGAACGCGAACGCGTTGAGCACCCGCGTCTTCTCGTCGAACCGCAGCAGCAGGTAGCCCGGGATCGAATGAATCTTGCTGCTGTAGTAGAAGGGCATCATGTAGAGGCCCAGGAAGAGCATGGCCGGGATGGCGCCGATCCAGTAAAAATGGGACACGAACATCCCGTACTTCACCGTACCGCCCGCCCAGGCGAGGATCTCATGGGCGCCCAGGTTGGCAGACACAAAGGCGATCCCCGCCACCCAGGAAGAGTTGCGCCGCCCGGCAAGAAAGAAGTCGTCCTCCTTGTCCCCGAACCGCTTGAGATAGAAGCCGATGGCCAGGATGAAAACAAAGTAGAGAACCAGGATGGCCCAGTCCATGGTTCCCAGCTGGATCGCGGTCATGGGTCACTCCATTAAAAACTCATTTCCGCGGCTGCCTGGAAGGTGTAAAGGGGATCCGTTGCACCCAGGGCGATCTCGTTCCGGAAGGCACCGCCGGCCCTTCCGGGAACCAGAACCCCGCCAAAGCCCACCAGCCTCGTGTTCGGGTAGGGGTACCAGAAGACCCCCGCATCGATTTCCGTGCCGAGGGACCTTCCTCGGTTGGCGAACCTGTCCTCCAGGACCATGCCGTAGCCCAGCACACCGAAGAGTTCCGTGTGTTTGCCCAAGGGAAGGCTGGCAAACAGGTCAACAAGAAAGAGGCCTGCCCTGGACGCGGCGGCCGCTTCGTCCAGGTTGTCGTACTGGTCAAAGATCCAGTTCTGTGAGAGGACAAAGGTGCGGCTCTTGGAGAATCCGGAATAGTGGAAGCCGGTGTCCAGGCCGTTGTGCGGGTCCCCGTCGTCGGGCGTGAAGGCGAGCAGGTTGGCCTCCATGTCCACGCCCATGATGGTGAGGGCCCCATGAACCTGCAGGGCCCCGGCCAGCAGGTCCATGTTCCTGTTGTTGATGGACCGACTTCTCCAGGTCCCGGCCTGGAGAATGGCATCCAGTTCCCAGGTGCCTGCCCCGCCGAAGTCGTGGGACAGGTTCACACAGGGATTCCAGAGGTATTTCGGCCTCTTTGCATCTGTCCTGTCCCACTGGAAGAAGAGGCCGGGTCGTATCTGGATTCCACCAAGGATGGAGAGGCTTCCATCCAGGGCGAAGATGAAATTGTCGTTCTGAAAATTGTTCTCGTCAAAGTCGAATCCTTCGAACTCCGTATCCGGGACCTGGAGCGCGGAGAACCGCAGGACGGTCTCCTCCTTCCTGTAGAACAGATGAAGGGCACCCACGTCCTTTTCCAGGAAGAGGAGGGTGGGATCGTGGATGTATTGAAACCCCACGCGCATGCCATACCCTTCCCATGGCAGCAGGATCTGCGCCCAGAGCTCTCGCTGCACGTAGACGGGTTTGCTGTCTTCAACCTCTGTGAACGGATCCGCCTCGTGGCTGCTCCAGAACGCGTTCCCCACCTCTGCGAAATAGTGGAAGGTCACGGACCGGTTCGGCTTCCAGGTGAGCCGGGGATAGAGCGTGACGTTCACGTAGCCCACGGACTGGCCGTATTCGTCGAACAGGGGCCGGGTGGAGTCGAAGTCGCGGTCGTTTTTCCAGACGAAAAAGGTGAGAAAGGTACCGGACAGGGTAGGGTTCTTACTCACCGGAACGTCCTTACCCGGTTCGTCTACGCGGGGAAAGGCTGCTACGGAGCCGGTCTGCACCGTGCAGAGGAAAGCCATGAAGAGGCAGAAGAGGAAGAGGATGGTGACAAATCCTCTGAGCGTGCCTGCTCCGGAAAGGTGGATCACCCTTTTCCCGGAGCGCCCCGCCGGGCTGGATTCCTCTTGTCTGCTGTCCCACCTGGTTCCAGTGCCAATGGAGCTCTTCTCACAGCCGTTCTTCATCTCGCCGACGCCTCCTTTCTGATGGATCCCCTCATGGACTCCCATGCATCACACAGGCGCAACGCCAGGTCTATGGATTCACGAGGACCACGTCATCGTGGAAGAAGTAGTTCCAGTCACGGTCTCCGTAATCCTGATACGGTGGGCGCATCCGCAGGCTGTGTCGGGCATGCGGTTCCAGCTTTGTCGGATAGTAGTAAAGGACGTAGCGTTTCGGGTCATAGGTGCAGTGGCCGTCCGAGATGTAGACGTAGAAGCCGTCCGGATACTGGATCGGAGGGACGAAGATCTCAGTGGGCGCCTCTGTTTCCTTGGTTTGGAACGTGACCTGAAACTCCCGCCACGGGTCCGGGATATACTGGTCCGGGTCGTAGTAATGGAAGTCGGAGTAGAAGTGCATGGAGATCGGCTTGCCGCTCAGATAGCGGGGGAAAGGCCGGCTGTAGGCCAGGGCGGACCGGGGCTTCTGGTCCGGCCCGAGGAGGGAGAAATCCTCCTTGTTCCAGCCCTCGCCGTCCGCCTTGTTGTTCTCCGGTGAGTAGCACCACTGGATGTGGTGGAGCAGCATCTCTTCGTAGGCCTCGAAATAGCGGTCGAGCACCACAGAGGAGACCACGTAGTTCTGTTCAATGGATTTCTCGATGCCCCCGAAATTGTAGTAGGTCCCGAATTCGCCCACGACCGTGGGGGGGTTGCCGAGGCTGAAGGTGGATGATTCGATGGCGGTCTCGATGCCCGGGACGTAATCCCGGAAGAGCTTCTCCTCCACCGTGAATTCGCGGGGCGGCATGTTCTCACCGATGTCCGGGTAGATGTCCGTGTAGTAGTGGGGTCCGTATGCGATCTGCTCGATCCCCTCCGGGCGAAGCATGGGGTAGGCCATCATGCCTCCAACGCCGGTTTCGGCCGCCCCCAGGGAAAGCTCCAGGAAGATGATGGCCTCCGGGTCCTCCTCCTGAATCACCCTGCCCACCTTCTCATGGAAAGGCTGGAGGTAGTTTCGATTGAAACTCACACTGAGCCCGACACCGGCGTCCGGGTCCGGCCGGTACGGGGAATCTTCCTCCTGGGGAAAGAATCCGGCATCCATCAACTGCTGCGTACTTCGGAGGGGCACATTGTACTGGAGGTACACGCTCCGGAGCTTGTTGATGGCTTCCAGGGTTGCGCCCTGCTGGAGGAGACCGGCAAGGAAGGCTTCCAGGAGCTGATCAGCCTGCTGCTCGCTGAGGGTGCCGTCCGGCTCGAAGATTGCGGCGTTCCAGAACATGGCGTGCAGGCTGAAGACGAGGTAAAGACCTGCGGGTTCGTTGAGGA
>CAZSUQ010000392.1:0-5504 GCA_964609935.1 uncultured Thermodesulfobacteriota bacterium
GTGGAGGTGACAGCGGAAGTGGAGGGTTATTATGTGTTTGCCCTGAAGGTGTGCGATGGAAGGGCGTGGAGCGAGAAGGAGTTCGCGGTTGTCTGGGTCACCCTGGATCCTCCTCCGGGGTGCTCTTCCTTGCCGGGCGCTGACACGCGTCGTGCAAGCGGAAAGACCGGTCTGATTTTTGTCACGATCCTGTTTCTCCCGGCCCTCTGCGTGACGGCTTACCATAAGCGAAAGCTGAGAGGAAGGGAGGGCTGATCCCAGGGCAGCACAGGCAGAACCCTGGAAGCAAATCGAACGACCCTGAACGATGAAAAGGCCTGACCCGGTTCGTGCCGGGTCGGGCCTTTCCCATTTTCCCTTATTTACCATTCCTTATCGCACTTAAAGAATCCTTTATCCCTCAAGATATCCGCTGAAATGTTCGATGTTTCGTGCATCACGGGCAGGGGACGCTGTGCTTCGGATTCCGCTTGCCTTCGCAAATGGAGATGGTAAGATACAGGAAATTTTCGCCTGTTTTCTTCCATTCTTTTCTTTGAAACGGGATGGAAAACCATAAAGACAATGACATGAAAAAGGGAGTTGAGACCAAATGAAAAAGGTTTGGTGCGCGACGTCTCGGCGCGGCAGGAATTCCGGCCATGGTCTACGCTACAGGTTCGGACAAGCCCTTATCCTGCTCCTATGCACAACGCTGATAACCGCCTGTGCAGGAGACAAGTCGAAGAAGAAAGAGAATTACCTTATCAGCGGACAGGAATATTTCGACAAGGCGAAATACGCCGAAGCCGTCATCCAGTTCAAGAATGTTGTTCAAATCGATCCAAAGAGCGCCATCGGGCATTACAAGCTCGGGCTCTGTTATCTCAAGCTGGGCAAGCTGCAGGAAGCGTTCCGTGAGTTGTCCAGAACCGTGGAGTTGGATTCGGAAATCCGGGACGCAAAGATCCAGTTGGCGAACTTCCACCTTTTGCTGAACCACCCGGAAGAGGCACGGGACCTTGCAGAGAAACTCCTCAGGGAGGATCCCTCGGACTGGCAGGGCAGGCTCATCGCAGGCAATGCAGCCATCCTGGAGGAGGATTATGAACAGGCCGAAGCGGAGTTGAAAAAGGCCGCAGAGGCGGCCCCGGATGAGGCTCTGCCCAGGATGGCCATGGCCAGGCTTCGAGAAAAAGAAGGGGATATGGCCGGTGCAGAAGATGCCTACCGAAAACTGGTCCGGCGGTTCCCGGATTTTCGGGAAGGGGAGAAGGCGCTGCTCAAGTTTTACAAGAAGCAGGGGAAGAAGGACAAGGTCCTTGCTGCAGCAAAGGAGGCGGTTGAACGAACACCCGACGATCCCGAAAGGCTGAAAATCCTTACCCTGGCCTACTTTGACACAGGCAGGCTCCAGGAGGCGACGACAGCGTCCCGCAGAGCGATCCAGGCAGCGCCGGACGACGCTTCGCTGTACTTGCTGCTTGCCCGCATCCACCTGATGGAGGGGAAACGCCAGGAAGCGGGAAACCTGCTCGAAACCGCTGTGCAGAAGGCGCCGGGAAGCATGCTTGCACGCATTGCGCTGGCGGATTTCTACCTGAACGAGAATCGTGTAGAAGCGGCGGAGAAACTCACACATGAAATCCTTCAAGAAGACCCGGGGAATCCAAAGGCGATCGTCTTGCGTGGAAGGCTGGATATCCTGAAGAAGGATTTTCCTGCGGCGCAAAAACGATTCCAGGACGCCATTCGTAAGGCACCGGATCTTCCGTCCGCACACTACTTCCTCGGGCTCTGTTATGCGAATACGGGGCAGGACAAATTGGCGATACAATCGCTCCAGAAGGTTCTCGAGCAGGACCCCGGGATGGAAAAGGCCCGGAGGATTCTGGCCGAAATCTACCTGCGGGAGGAGCAGCCGGAACTTGCGCTGGAGATCCTGCGTCCGGTCGTGTCCCGGCAGAAGGAAGGCTGGCGGGCCGCTCTTCTCTACGCTATGGCCTTGCGGAAACTCGCCCATTACAAGGATGCAAGGGATGTGCTCAATGGGGTCTTGGAGAGACACCCTTCCATAAGAGAGATCCACCTGGAGATGGGACGCGTCTATGTGGGTATGGGGAAGCCTGATGAGGCCATCCGGAGCTTCCGGCAGGTGTGTGCCCTGGATCCCGCTTCCCAGAAGGCCGTGGCCTGGGTGGCGGAGCTTTACCTGGCCAAGAAGGAGCCGGAAAAGGCGCGCGAGTGGGTTGAAGAGCATTTGCCCGATATGCGGGACAAGGCCCTCTTTCACAACCTCCTGGGAAGAATCGCCCTCCAGCAGAAGCAGACCGACATGGCCCTGGAGCACTTCCAAAGGGCCCTGGACGAGGACTCAAAGCTCCTGAATACCTACGTCAATATGGCACGTGTCTATGTCATGCAGGGTTCACAAGAAAAGGCGCTCCAGCTCTATGAGGGCCTGATCAAACAGAAACCGGACGACCCGGTGCCCTTTATGCTCAGCGGTATGCTTCTGGAATCAATGGGAAAGAACAAAGAAGCCATGGCCCGGTACAGAAAGGTGCTTGAAATCAATCCGGAATTCGGGCCGGCCGCGAACAATCTGGCCTGGCTGTACGTGGAAGAAGAGGGAGATCCGGACAAGGCATTGCTGCTGGCGGAAACGGCCAGAAAACAGCTTCCTGACAATCCTTTCGTGGCAGATACCCTGGGTTGGGTATATGTGAAAAAGGGATTTCACCAAAAGGCGGTGAGCCTCTTTCAGGTGGCCCTTACCAAGGTGCAGGACAATCCTACCATGCATTATCACATGGGAGTGGCCAGGTCTTCGTTGGGAGATCATGAGGAGGCGAGAATGAGCTTGAAGAAGGCGCTCGGTCTGAATCCTGCATTTCCCGAGGCTGCGGCAGCCAAGCAACTCCTTGCCTCTTTGAACGGATCCAGTCCGTAAGGAGTCGTCGGTCAAAGGGCCCCGCTATTTGGGAATCCAGGAGGCGGGCTGTTGCCTTGGTTGATGTCAATGAAAACAAGGCGGAAGGATCGAACATCCTTCCGCCTTGTTTTATTTTGCTGCTTGTTTTTACTGTGGGACTGGACGGCTGATGTATAGTAAGGGGATCGCCTTCCAATTACCGTCGGTCTGAACCCGGACGGTCCGAGAATAATAGAAGATTCTCTTCTCTTCCTTACCCTTTTATACTCCCTGCATGGACGGACGCTTTCTCTTCATGGCCACGGCCATTCCAATCAGGCCTGTTCCCAGCAGGAGCATGGTGCCCGGTTCGGGTACAGGGGCTCCCTGACCCGTATCGTACACAAAGGTGGCGGTGGAAGACTGGAGGCAAATGTCACCCAGTACGGCCACAACGGTTACTTCGAGCCCGCCCGTGTCCAGGATAGGACCGATTCCCACATCAAGGAAGAGTGACGGGTTCGATCCCGGAGCGACCTCAAACGCACCGTTGCCTCCCTCGGTGTAAACGAACACGATCTCCTGAGCCTGTGCATAGGGGTCGGAGATGTCCTTGATCGTAATGGAAAGCGAGGCGCTTACAAGGCCCTCAGGGTCGATCGTCACATCCGGGTATCCTTCCGGATGCCAGAAGGTGAATGTGAAGGTTTCGGTGTAATTGGAGGCAATACCACCCTCGATGAGCTTTCCCATGGGGTTGTTGTCATCGATGAAGCTGATTGTGTCCTCCACAATCGTGGTTGCCCCTGCCTGCATCGGCAGGATTGCGATGCCGAGCAGCATGATGCCCACAAAGAGAACTTTCGTGTTCATGGCTTCCCCCTTTTCCTTTCTCTTTCTCTGGTTGGCTAATTCATGATGAAAAGAATAAATCTATGATGTAATATTGTTATCGAAGGATTCGGCCGTTTTGATGCAGGATATCCGTAATGGCCTGTCACTTCAATAGTCAGGAAAAAACGACTGAAATTGCTTGCGAATTTCCTCCAAGACCTTTCATAAAGCTAAGCCTCCATTTCATAACAGAACACACAACCTTTGTCAACATAAAAATAAATTCGATTCCGAGCAGCTTCGATTCCATTGACGGTTGCGGTTGCGGTTGACCTCCTACTTTTTATAAATGAAATGTTACTGTTCTAATCACTTTTTGTCGGGCTTTCCAGCCGCGATTTTCATTTGGATGCAGATTTGATAGATTTGGAATATGGTTTGAATTCAGGTTATATAGGTTCTACGAAATTTTAGAAGAAATTTTTTGAATTACCAGAGGCAATCTGCAAATGGAATGCCAAGGAGAAATAAGATTCCCACATGTTTTTCTGGAAAGCCCAAGTGCCTGAAACTATTGAGTGATTTACAACGAAAAGCTTTTTTATGTTGACAAACGCAAGCAGTTGACTTCAGTCGCTAGGCAGGCGGTTGCTTCTAAGAAGAAATGTTTTTCCCACAATTTCAATAAACCGGGTGACTTCGCCCTGGTTTTTTGAAGTAATAGGTAGCGGATGAAGAAAGGACGAAAAAAGAAAAAAAAGAAGAGCAGCAAGAAAAAAGGCTTTGGAAGACGGTTGTTCTACTTTCTTCTTTTCCTTGCTGCCGCATCCGTTGTGCCATTGCAGGGCGAGGAGTTCCTGGCTGGAGTCAAAGGGCACCTGCTGGGAATGGACGACCGTTTCGTGGTCCGGGATGTGAGCAGCCTGCCGACCCGATGCGATTCCTTTGCAAAGACCGTGGAAATCACCGGCATCCCGGACTACGGAAGCATGATCCGTTTCCCATCCAGGGAGGGGATCCTTACCTGTTTTCGCATGACAGGCTTTGAAAACAGGCTGTTCGTCAGCACCACGGGCAGCATGACGACACCTGAGGAGATCAGCAAGTTGCTCCTTCCCCGTTCCATGGAAGGGAGACTCGTTTCACTGAAGAAGAGCAAGCTGGCGGAACCGCTGATCCGGGGATTCCGCAGATCGCATCGTATTCAACCGCACGAACAGGCCTTTGTACTCCTGGAAGGGGAGTCTCCGATCCCATCCAGGGGAAAGACCCTCCTTCTGAGTTCCTGTCTGCTCCTTTGTGTCTTTTTCCTCTATCGAACCATCAAAGGTTAAAGCGAGCCTCTTTGTTTCCCTTTGGGAAGGTTTTCCTTGGGGCACCATGCCATGGAGGCGTGAGGAAGGGAGGTCGGCTGGAAAAAGGGGTTAAAAGATGATATAATTATATACTTTGAATTTATCCTATGCATACTGATTCATTATCACCATGAGGGAGGTTGTTTGTCATGAAAGAAAGGGTAGAAGAGGTACTCGGAAGGATTCGGCCCATGCTGCAGGCAGATGGAGGGGATGTGGAACTGGTGGACGTGACCGAGGGGATCGTAAAGGTTCGCCTGCAGGGAGCCTGCGCAGGATGCCCGGGAGCGCAAATGACGCTCAAGATGGGCGTGGAGAAGCAGATTCGGGATGCCATCCCGGAAATCAAGGCTGTAGAAGCGGTTTAAAGGGGAAATCCAGCAGAGGAAACCAGAAGGTCCTTCCCTAGAACCGAACCGGGC
>CAZSUQ010000393.1:0-5487 GCA_964609935.1 uncultured Thermodesulfobacteriota bacterium
GTGTCCTCGTCCAGGTAGACGGCCGGGGTGGGGGACGGTCCCTGGTCCCGGTCGGACCCATTGTCGCATCCCGTGACTGCGATAAGCATGAAAGAGAAAAGGACCAACCGTTTCCGCATCACCTGTCTCCTTCGGATGGGTCTGTCAAAAGACGTCCTGGGCCAGCTCTTCGGCCAGGAAGAGAAAAGCGCCGTAACCATACAGCATTTTGTTCGACCTGGGGACCAGTTTGTATCCGGCTTTGTCCTGGGGATTGGTTCCCATGGAGACCTCTTCCATGGAATAGCCGTTCTCCTGTTTCTTCATCCTGGCCACAATGGCGCAGAAGGTGTCCCGGGCATAGTCTCTGTAAGTCGGGTCGAGCAGTCCCATCCGGGCGCCCTTGGCATAGCCATAAGCCACAAGGGCCGAGCCTGAGCTCTCCTCATAGGCGATGCCGGGTTTCGTGATCAGCGTATCCCAGTAACCGGAAGGCTGCCGAAAGGGCAACGTGGCGCGGGCAAGGTCTACGAACAGGGAAGTGAACTCGCCGTAACGTGGATGCGCCGGGCCCATCTCGGAAATCATTTCCAGAAGGGCTGCCAGCACCCACCCGTTTCCCCTGAGCCAGGGGATGTTGTCCGGTGGCAGAAGACGATGGGTTTTGATGTTCCAGGCATGGAAGAAGAGTCCGGTCTTTGGATCCTTGAGCTTGGAGGCAAAGATCGAGGGCTGCGGCAATGCGAAATCCAGGAGTTCCGTATCGTCCGTGTCCAGTCCCACCTGGATGGCGATCAGGACCCACATCATGAGCGAGTCAACCCATATGGAACTGTCGTAGAAAATGGACTCCCAGTGCGTGCCCAGGTGATCCAGGCTTCCCAACTCGTTTCGCTCGGCAGTCTTGATATAGTGGATGACCTTCTCCACGTTGGGCATGGCAAACGCTTCACCGTATTCCCGTGCCAGAAAGTAGGCCGACAGTGCGGGGGGGCACGCGTCTGCCAAATTGATGGGCGGTGTTCCCTGGGTCATGTAGTGTTCGTGGTGCCGCCGAACGTAATCGAGGTAGGTCTCACCCTGCTCAGAAAGTGAGGCGATTCTCGCCAGGGGGTAGAGAAAGATCGCTCCAACCCAGTTCCAGTGGAGATCCTCGGGTTGGTTCAGGGTGAGCGCGTGGGAAATGACCAGGTCCGCAACCTCAACGCTATGGGAGAGGTCGTTTCGGAAAAGAACGGTTTCTTCCCATTCGCCGGTTCCGCAATTCTTGGTCAGGGTCAGGGCGTGTTCACCTTTATACAGCAGGGGGATGTCGCTGACCCAGCGGCGCGGGTAAGCTTCGGCCTGCCAGTCCGGGCTGACTTCGACACCGTCCAGAAGAACCTGATAATCCGTACCGCAGAAGCTCCGCAGGATGAGGCGGACCGTGTCTCCGATCACGATCCCATCCTGGGTGGGCGACAGGACCCGTGGGCCAAGCTGGCATCCGGACAGGAACAGAATAAAGACAACGAACAGAGGTGCCGCAAGCCTTTTCATTTGAGAATCCTCCGTCAGGTGATCAAAGGGAACCTGCTCTCCCAGATGCCCTGGCTAAGGTTTGTATCGTCTGCAGAGCCTGCAATTGGAATGATCAGCAAGTACTGTCCTTTTTTCGCAAAGAAACCCTGGCACCTCCAGACTGGGATTCTTTTCTTTCCGACAGGCACAATACCGATACGGGCATAACTTTCCAAGCGCGACGATCGCCTATCATACAATGGTCATGTGTGTTACGTCACACTAGGTCCGTTAGGTGGCCGTGGAGCTTCGGTAGCCCTTCCATAGGACATCGGCGGCTGAAACCTTTAGACTGCCGACCGTCCTTCTTTGCTCAAGGAAGGGTGGAGCCAAGTGATGACCACCATGGATGTTCAGGTGAACAACCAGGAAGGCGAAACCCTTGTGAGCGTAAACATCACCTTCTGACCCGGATGCTCGTTATCGCTCCACATAGGTTCGTGCACGCTCGCCCGCGATACGTCCCGAGATCACGGCAAAGGCCGATGTGAGGCCCAGGGTGTGTGATGCGTCGTAGGTGTCCCCGTACATTCCGCCGGCCACGTTCCCGGCCGCGTAGAGGCCCAGGATCACGTCAAGGCCTGTTCGGCTGCCCTCTTTGATCACTTCCGTGTTGTGGTTGATCCTGATCCCTCCAAGGGTTCCCACATGCGTGGGGTGCCCCTTGACGGCAACGAACGGCGGGGCTTTCACCGGCTCCAGGTACTTGGGGTCCTTGGCAAAGAGCGCGTCTCGGCCTTTGTCACAAGATGTATTGTACTCATCCACCGTGGCCATCAATCGGCGGCTGTCCACGCCCATCCCAGCTGCCAGTTCTTCAATGGAGTCGGCCACGCAGGCCTCCCCTTCTTCCATGCCACTCCGGAGAACCTCGTGAACATCCGGTATCCTGGTTCCCCTGTCTGCAAGCATCCCGAGGCCGGCCTGTATGCCTTCTTCCTCCAGACGCCTTCTCGATGCATCATCGAACACGTTGAAAAGGATCTGTCCGGGCTGCCTGGACAGGGCATTCCCGATGTGCGGAAAAGACAGTTCGGATTCATCCAGGAAGCGGTCCCCGTTGGCGTTGACCCATAGAAAGGGCTGCCTCAGGATCGCTGTTGCATGCTTGTCGGGCCTGCCTGTTGAGGATTCGGTTTCCTGCACCCTCTTCTTTGTCATGGCACGGGCAGGACCTCTCTGGATGAGTCCCGCCCCCTCCCGGGCGGCACCAATGTCCCATGCCATCCTGATTCCGTCGCCTTCTTTCCCTACCTGCCCAACAGACATGGCAATGGTGGGGGCGCCTGCGTCCGTGTAGGCATCCATCATCTCTCTGTTGTTTGCAAAGCCCCCGTCAGCGATCAGAACCGCTTTGCCGCTGTACGTTACCGGATTCCCGTCCCCGTCTTCGGCAACGACACCCGCAACGCACCCGTCTTCCATGACAAGCCTCTTCGCTCGAGTCCTGAAGTGAATGGAAACCCCGAGCTCTCTTGCGGTCTCTTCTAGGGCCTGCGTGATGCTTCTTCCATCGTGCTTCATGGTGTGCCAGGTTCTGGGCGCTCCCGGGAAGAATTCTTCAGGCTCGATGAATTCCGTGCCCATCCCCTGAAGCCAGTGAATCGTATCCGCGGACTTGTCGATGACGGCCCTCACGAGCCGGGGGTTGGAAAGGTAGTGCGTGTAGAACATGTGCTGTGAAAAGGCCTCATCCGTTGTCATGGATATGCCGCGTTCCTTCTGGAGATGGCTCTCCACCGCAAAGATCCCTGTGGAAAATACGGTGGCTCCACCCGCGACGCGCATCCTTTCCAGTACAACAACGCGCAACCCGCCCTGGGCCGCGGCCACGGCCCCGGCCAGACCGGCCCCTCCCGCTCCCACAACGATGAAATCAGCCTGCAGTTCCCCATCGCCGATCACGAACCGGCCCCCTGCACGGTTGAATCGTAATCCCAGTAGGCTCGCAGGTTGACCACCTTCCCCTCTTCGTTGACGTGGTAGACAAAGACCCCCCTGGCCTCGATCTTGCTCCCGTCCGGCATGGTGTTGAAGATGGAGCCCACATTGGCCACGGCCGTATCCCCGGCAGGCCAGGATTCACGGATGTCGAACTCGATCACGCCCGGTGCAATCATCATGTCCCAGAAGTTGCCGATGGCTTCCTGGCCCCTGTGGCCGGAACCCGTGGGGTCGAGCGGGGAAATCCCCACTGGGTCTTCCACGCAGGCATCCTCGGCAAAGTTGCTCAACCATGCCTCCCTGTCTTTATTTCTCACTGCATCCATGGATCGTTTGGCAGCCAGCTGGGCTGCGGTCTCTGTCATGCTCTTGTCCTCCTGGGGTTTCATCAGGTAAAGACTATTCTGGAAAACTCCCCCTTCACGTCTCCTCGTTGAAGAGACGGGGAAGGGAGAGCGGTCCCTTGTTGATGGTCTTGAAAAGACTGTAGGTCATCTTCACCTGCTTTGAGACGTAACAGGCGTCGTTGGGGCAGATGGCGGCGCAGTCTCCGCAGGCCACGCACTCCTGCTCCTCGGACATGGTCATGACCTTGGTGATCCGTCTCTTTCCTTTTGTCATCGGCTTTCTCCGGCCTTTCAGCTCCAGGGTGTCCGCCGGGCAGATCCGGACGCAAAGGCCGCAGGCATCGCAACGCTCCTCGATGATCTCGATCTCACCGCCCTGGGCATCCACGTCGGTCTTGTAGTAGTCGGGGATGTGAAAACGGTCCGTGAGAGACAACCATTCCTCCCCCTTGTAGTCGTCCTTGTTTCTGCGGAGCCTCTTCAACATTGCACACCTCCTGTTCCGGCTATCGGACAACCTTGTGCCCGTCTTCATCAAACCAGTCAATGTAATGCGTGTCACGATGCACGAACCCGTCCGGGTCCCCAAGGGGGTAGCCTACCAGCATCCCCTGCTCCAGGTACCAGGGATAGCGGATGTTGAAGATCTTCCGCCATTTCTCATAGAACATGAGGACGCTGGCGATACCGATCCAGCACGTACCGAGCCCAAAGCTGTGGGCGGCGAGCACCATGTTGGTACCGGTGATGCCGATGTCCAGGTCAGGGTTGCCGATGCCCCGCTTGTCCTTCAGGAGAAGGAGGACCGTTGGCGCGCCCCAGAAGACATCGAATTCTCCTTCCGCCACGGACCGGATCGCACCGGAGGGGATGGGATGGAGGTTGTTGGGCGAGAGGAACTCGAGCAGCTTGGTGTAGGGCATCTTCCAGCGGTGATCCCTGTAGTTGATCACCTTCCAGATCTTCTTGATGGCCTCCTTGGCATCCCTTTCCATCTCTTCGAGCATGGCCTTGTCCCTGACCACGATGAAACGCCAGGGCTGATAGTTCCCCTCGGAGGGGGCATAGCGGCCGCACTCGAGGATGCGGCGGATCATCTGATCAGGCACCTGCCTCTTCTCGTAAGCTCGTGTACTCCGTCTCGCCAGGATGAGCTTCTCTGTGTTGTTCCAGTCATCCGGCAGGAACACCTTTTCAATGGGCGGGGTGATCTTCTGTTCACGGGTACGGGAAGGTTGTGCCTTCTTGACCTCTTTCTTCACCCTTTGCTTCTTCACCGGTGCCGCCTTCTTCTTTTTCGGTGATCGGGCCTTCTTCTCTGTGGCCTTTGCCTTTGCCATAAACATCCTCCCCTGGTATCTGGATCATATCCTGCATTGAAAGACCGGCAGTCGCTCGTTCGGTGCCTTGATAGTCTTGCATTGTGTAATCACATATTCGCGACAATATCAAGACTCTCCATCATTGATAAAGAATCCCACCCCTGGAATCAGGCTTTGATTCAGGCCCGACGGGCTTGAACGATTCTTGTCATCCCGACCGAAAAGGAGGGATCTCAGGGCGCAGGTTCGATCCTGTTGAAACGGCAAAACCCATGCCTTCTGACCTGGTTGGGAGTACCCATTTTCATCAAGAAAAATGAACCAGAGCAGCATGT
>CAZSUQ010000394.1:0-5456 GCA_964609935.1 uncultured Thermodesulfobacteriota bacterium
TGACGGGGATGTCCTCCACGAGGACGGGGCAGATGACGATGAGGATCCTTTCCCACGTGTTGAAGGCCACGTTGAGAGGGGGGTCGAGCGAGCGGAGGGTATCTGTCAATGCCTGATCGTGGGTCTTGATATAGACGAACTCCTGCGCGTTCGCGTTGAAACGATTCCTGACAAATGCCTCCAGGGCCACGGCCATGGCCCCTGTTTCCACCTTCACGTCCAGCAGCGCCGGGATCCTCGGGAACGCATACAGGAATTCTTCAAAGGAGGGGACCCGGATCCCCAGGCCCCGAAAGGGATGGGAGAGGTCGCCGTCCGACGAGAATCCCCAGCCTGCATCCAGTTCCCTCATCTCCTCCCAGGTCAGGTCCATGAGATCGTGGTCCTCACCGGTCTGCTCCAGTGTGTTCTGGTCATGAAAGGTTACCAGCGTACCGTCCCCAAGAACCTGCAGGTCCACCTCCAGGGCATTGGCGCCCACGTTCAGGGCATGTTGAAAGCATTCCAGCGTATTGGGCGGGCAGAGGTGCTTTGCTCCTCCGTGACCCACGTTCAGGAACCCGGTGGGAAAGGACCTTTCAGGAGACGGTAATGTCGGGGTGCCGGTGGAGTCATTGGAACACGAGGTGGTGATCAAGAGGACAGGAAGGACGCATAACCAGGATGCCGCAATTCTTGCCGGCTGGAGAAGAGCGGGTCCCATGTTCTTTTCGCCCAGTTCAAGAAAGCGGTGTAAGAGGATGAAATCCCTTTCCGGGTTTCCTCTGGAAAGAGAGATCCCAACAGGGGGATGCAGAGGCAGTATAGGCTGAGATATCCAAATGAGTCAAA
Organism: uncultured Thermodesulfobacteriota bacterium; assembly: GCA_964609935.1. Classification (GTDB taxonomy): domain Bacteria; phylum Desulfobacterota; class DSWW01; order DSWW01; family DSWW01; genus CAYTRL01. The sequence goes on from CAZSUQ010000394.1 coordinate 832, forward strand.
AAAGGGGACAAAACAATTCATATCATACGGATAGGGTATAACTTGTTGATATCATTACACTTTATTGGCTGAATATGATATTCTATCATCTCTTGTTTGGACGAAGGCTTGTCTTCGAGCTATCCCTGTTTGAAAGTCAGGGCCGTGAATTTCCCAACATCTTCAGGGGTCGGAAAATGAAGAGGAATGTGCTGGTTTTTTGGTTATTGTTCATGGTGGCTTGGCCTTCATCCGTCTTTGCGGACCAGGATCAGGGGGAGCCGCACACATACCGGCTTCCAGAGGTGTGCGTGACAGACACCAGGGATGAAGGAGCCGCGTCCATAAAGGTATCCGATCCATCCGCCCTGCCCGGGAATCACAGCAACCTGGGAGACCTCCTTCTGGAGCTGCCCGGCGTGAGCGGGGTGAAGCGTGCCCAGGGGGCGGTAGAGCCTGTTATCCGCGGTCTTGGATGGGAGCGCGTTCAAACACAGGTCAACGGTCATTCGGTCATCCGGTCAACGGTCATCCGGGCCGGGCAGGCCCCGTAGACCGGATGGATCCGCCGGTATGCCTGGTGCACCCTCATGCCATACAGTCGTTCACAATGATGAAGGGCCTGCCGGCCGTAACCCAGGGGCCTGCAGGCACAGCCGGCAGGGTCCAGATCTCCACGGACTACGAGCGGGGGCCTCATGACAAATCCGAGTTCGGAGGACATCTCAAGGGCTTTTACAACAGTGGTCGTTCCGGCGGAGGAGGAGATCTGACCTTGAAGGGCGGAAACCGTTGGGTGGACGGCTACGGGACCGTGGGGGGGCTCTCCCTTGATGATTACGAATCAGCAAAAGGGATAAGCGTGCCGGCACGTCAGGAAGAGTTTGGAGGGGCCCTCAACCTGGGATTCCGTCCCTGCAAAGACCAGCGGCTTCGGATCAACTTCATGGGCGTGGAAAACCTTGGAACCGATTTCCCCTCCCTGCCCATGGACAATGACGGGGTATCAACCCGCCTGGTGACCGCGGGATACCGGATCAACCGTCTGGGGGAATGGATTCGCCTGCTCGAGGTAAGTGGCGGCTACAGCTTCGAAGACCACAAGATGAGCAATCGCAGAAAACCAAACCGATCCAGGATCCATGCGGAGACCTCTTCGAATTCCTCTACCTACTCAACCAGGCTTGCCGTTGACTGGGATCTGCCGGACACATCCGTGCTCACAACAGGGGTGGACTTCTTTCATCTGGGACGGGATGCAAAACGGATGCGAAGGATGCTTGCCAGCGGAATGGTCTTTCATGATCGTATCTGGCCCGACACCACCCAGTGGGATATCGGGGTCTTTGCGGAGATACAGGCATCGATCGATTCCCACTGGCGCCTGCGGGTGGGCGGGAGGATGGACCATGTGGAGAGCGACGCCCGCGCCGTGGATGCGCAGAGCCTGGGAGGGCGAACCATTCGGGAGAACTATGTTTTCTATTACGGACAAGAGGCGGCAGGCGTGAAAGGGAAGGAAACAACAGGGAGCGGAAACGTCTTGCTGGAGTGGTCGCCCTCCAGGGAGCTCCTTGTTTACATGGGCCTGGGTCTTCGCTCCCGTTCGGCAGGGATCACGGAACGTTATTTCGCCTTTGCCCCTGCGCCCGGCGGCTTCATGGTGGGGAATCCCACGCTGGATACGGAGATCAAGTACGAGATCGACTGGGGCCTGCAATGGAAGGCTGCATGGGCAAGCGTGTCCTTTTCCTTCTTTCAGTTCTGGTTCCAGGACTACATCTACCAGACGACCATCGACCGCCGGGATGTAAACGGTGACGGCACGGTTGACCTCATACGGGGCTTTCGAAACGTGGATGCAAGGTTCTATGGGGGTGAGATGGCCCTGGTTCTGAAACCCGTGAAGGTTCTGACCTTTCCTGCCTCTCTCGCCTATGTCAGGGCCGAGAACACCTCCGACGGAACCGACCTGCCCGAGATTCCACCCGTTGAAGGCCGGATCGCCTGCCGCCTGAATCTGGAGACGCCTGTACTCTGGTGGGCGGAACTCGGGGGGCGGTTCGTGAACGAGCAGACAAGGATTGATCCGAGTTTCCCTGAGGACGAAACCCCGGGATTCGCGGTTTTCCACTTCAGGGCCGGAGCCGAGGTTGTTGATGGACTCTCCGTGGAAGCGGGTGTGGAGAATCTCTTCGACAAGGAGTACCACGAGCACCTCACGCGTGAGGCCCTCATGGCAGGTGGCGATCTGAGGCCCGGGGATGAGATCCCGGAGCCCGGAAGGTTCGTGTATGTGAGCCTTCGCTACAGCTTCTAGGCAGGTCGCTGAAAAACGCTCATTTAAACTCCTTGAAGGAGACGCGGAAGAACAGGGAGTAGAGCACAGGGACCACGCCCAGGGTCAGCAGTGTAGCAAACAGCAGGCCGAAGATGATGGCGATGGCCATGGGCTCCCACATGGGACCGCCGCCGAACCACAGGGGGAGCAGGCCCCCGATCGTGGTAAATGTGGTGAGAAGGATGGGGCGCAGGCGGCGCTCGGCCGACTCGATGACTGCATGTTGCGGCGACAGGCCGCGGTCCTCGATCTCGATCCGGATCCTGTCGATGAGGACAATGGCGTTGTTGATCACGATGCCGGCCAGGGAGATGATGCCGAGAAAGGTCATGAACCCGAAATAGGATTGCATCGCAAGGAGCCCGACCACCACGCCGATCAGGCCCAGCGGGATCGTCATGAGAATGATCACGGACCGGCGAAGGGAGTTAAACTGGGCCACGAGCAGGAACAGGATAATAAAGCCCGCCACCGGTAGCTTGGCCGCAATGGATCGGTTGGCTGTCACCGACTTCTCCATCTCCCCGCCCAGCTCGTACTTGTAACCCACCTTCCAGTTCCTGCTCTCCTCGCTCAGCCACTCCTCCATCTCCATGCTCACGGCAATGGGAGGCACATCCGGGGCCACGTCGCAGTGAACCGTCACGGTCTTGAGCCGGTCTCGACGAAGGACTTTGGAGGGCTGCCAAACCACCTCCACGTCGGCGACCTGCTTGAGCGGAACCGACTCTCCGGTTGATTGAACGTAGATGTTCAGGCCCTCGAGCTTGCCGATGTCTTTTCGGTCCGCTGCAACGGAACGCAGGACAATGGGGATGACCTCATCTTCTTCCCTGTACTCGGTGGACTCGAATCCGCTCAGCACGGTCTGAAGGGACAGGGCAATGTCCCGGTTGGTGAGCCCGGCGCGGCGGGCCCTTGCCTGGTTTACGTTTACCTGCAACTTCTTGGTGCGAGCGCCCCAGTTGTCCTCCACGTTTTTCGTTCCTTTGATGGCGGCAAGCCGGGTCCGGGTCTTGTCAACGATTCGGAAAACCTCATCCGCATCAGAACCTGAAATCCGGATCTCAACCGGTTTCGTGGCGGGCGGTCCCATGGGCAGGGAACGGATCGTAGGTGTGACGTCCGGATGGTTCTCCAGGCAGAAACCCTCGATCTTTGACACCAGGTCGTCCACCACCGGGCGGGAGGTGGTGTTGATGATCATGACCGCATATTCCGGCATTGCCTGCTCCGGATTGTAGTTGAGAACAAAGCGGGGTGCCCCCTGGCCGATAAAGGTGGCCCAGTTGACGATACCCTCCGGCCTCTCCGGTCCGGAGACCAGTTCTTCGGTCATGAAGGCTTCCACGTCATGAACCATCTCCTCGGTGCGTTCGATGGGCGTACCCGGGGGCAGCTCAAACTCGGCTGTCATGATGGCTTTATCGTTTTGCGGGAAGAAGATGTTGGGTAGAAAACGGAAACCGAACATGGCCATGGAGAACGCTGCCGCTGTGACCAGAAGGGTCAGGACCCGGTGTCTCAGGATTCCCGTGAGGAACCTGCGATACCCCCTGTAGAATCTCGAGTTGTACATCCCCTGGTCCGATTTCTTCTTTACCCTCATGAAGGTCACACAGAGGAAGGGGGTCATGGTGAGGGAGAGGACCCATGAACTCAACAGGGCGATGGTGACCACCTTGAACAGAGGTGCCGTGTATTCCCCTGTATTCGATTCCGCCAGATAGATGGGGAGAAAGGCGGCCGCCGTTGTGAGGGAGGAGGTGAGAAGGGGGATCCGGAGCTCCTGGGCCGCGTCCAGAGCTGCCTGGATCCGTTTTTTCCCTTCGGTCATCCCCACCAGGATGGACTCGGACATGACGATGGAATTGTCCACGAGCATCCCGAGGGCGATGATCAGGGCAGCCAGGGACATCTGGTCCAAACCGATGTGCAGAAAGGACATGACAAGGATGCTCAGGATCATGGCCATGGGGACCAGGGGCGCCACGATCAGGCCTGTCCGGATGCCCAGGGTAACGAGCATGACCCCCAGAACGATTCCGATGGCCTGCAGGATGCTCCTGGTAAAGCTCTTTACCTTCTTGTCCACGTGCATGGGCTGGAAGGCAACGAAGTCGAACTCGATACCGATGGGGTAGACCTCCTGGAGCCTCTTGATCGTTTCCTTGACCTGCACACCCAGCCGGATGATGTTGCCCCCTTCCCGGAGATTGACGGCCAGGCCCAGACAGGGAGAGCCTGAAAACCGCATCTTGACCTGGGGAGGATCGATATAGCCACGGTGAATGTAGGCAAGATC
>CAZSUQ010000395.1:0-5455 GCA_964609935.1 uncultured Thermodesulfobacteriota bacterium
ACTGGGCCACGAGCCCTCGGGTCATGGGCAGACGGTAGGCTTCGGGGCGGTTGTGGTTCATGGTCATATGGATGTCCTTGAGGATATCAACCACAGAGGTGGTGACGGCCGTGGAACTCCATCCATTGATCTCCTGCGTGACGGCCTCAACCGCCTCGAGAACCTTTGGGTCTTTGGCCATCCCGTCTTCCTGTGTGATGATCATCACTTCATACGAGTAGAGACCGCCGAGCCTGTCGATGATACGCTTTGCATCCCGCACGAACGCCACCCTGTCCCCCAGTGTATTCAGAAAATCCGTATCCACCCTGATTCTCGACGTGTACACGAGAAGGACCGCGACACATGCCAGGGACACGAGGCCCAGGGCAACCGGCCGCCTGGTGACCAGGTCGGCCCATCGGGTCATGGCCCTGTCCCTGCGCATTTCCCTGCCAGGGCTCTGCCGGGCCTCACGATCGCGGCCAAAGGAAAAGACAATCGGGACAAGGATCATGACGAGCAGGTAGGTGATGAAGACCCCAATCGAGCAGAGAATCCCCATCTCTCTCACCGGGCGGATGGGGACGAACAGGAAGGATGCGAAACCCAGAGAGGTGGTCAGTGCCGTCACGAAACATGGCCAGGCCGCATGGAAATATGCATAGTCCAGGGACTGGACGCGGGACCCTGTTTGAAAGAACCCTGCCTGCAGGTGATTGATCACGTGGATGGAATAGCTCACGGAGATCACGAGGATCAGGATGGAGACCACCGTGCTCACAAGGGTCACGGGAAATCCGATCCACCCCATGAGGCCATGGAGAACCACCAGCGTTGTGAGCACCACAAGAAAAGGCCCCACGACTCCTGACATGCTCCGAAAAAGGGCCAGCATCAAGGCAACCGAGACCACCAGAGCGATCAGACCGAATTTCATGCTTTCCCGTTCGGTGGTTCTGTCGATTTCATAATCCAGGATCGGCATGCCCACCGCTGTTGTCACGATCTCCTCGTGACGATGGCGGTCCAGGATGACGCTCAGGGCAGGCGAGATCAGCTTGCGCGGATCCGCCACCTTTTCGAGGGTCTTGTCTCGCTCCTTTTGAGGCGGTTCCGAGGTGTGGACCCGGTCCGCCATGATCACACTCTCCGGAGGCCAGTCGGCCTGGTCGAGCGGCGAGAAGTTCTTTCCCACAGGGAGATAAACGTGTTCAGGGAGTCGCTTCAGACCCACAAGGATTCCGGTCTTTGTACCGTCCCGGGAAAGGATCCGATCCATGTAGATCGGTTTTGTCATGGCCCTGCGCCGGATGTCCTCCAGGGCTGAAAACTCCGTGGGAATCTCCTCCTCTACAAGGTCCTTCACTTCCAGTGTATCCCCGGTTGCCTCGATGTACTCGATGCCGGTGAGGGACGTCACTTCATCCACAAAAGGCAGGTTCTCTCTCAGGTCCTCGCACAGGGACCTTATGTGGTGCAGGGTCTTGTGGCTGAAGACATTCTCTGACTCCACGAGGATGAAAACGAACTCTTCGTTTCCGAACACATCCTGGAAATGGTTGTTTTGGATGATCAGATCATCGGTTTCCGGAAAGAGGGATTCGTTGGAGGAGTCGAACACGAGGCGGTCCATCCCCAGATAGCCAAAGACAAGAGACAGGATCACAAAACCAAGAAAGAGATAACGAAACCGGATGATGACCCCGGTTCCGATCCTGGCGCAGAGCTTATTGATTTGTTCGCCGGATAAGACTTGATTCAAGCCTGGCATCTATACCCTCCATCCCGGAACTTGCACGGGTCGCCTGCTATGGCTCACCCGGTTTCCTGGTCAGGGTTTCCATTTGACTGAAATCCTGTCACGGGCTAGTATGTGAGCAATTACTCATTTTGTGATAATATGAGTAATTGCTCGTGTTGTCAACTCGCATTTCACCCCGGGCCGGATCATGAAGAAGAATCCACTTAAGCCCAGAAAACAGCCTGTTCAGGAGCGCTCCAGGAAAACCGTGGAGGTCATCCTGGACGCTGCTGCTCTGGTTTTTTCTGAAAAGGGGTTTTCAGGAGGAACAACGAACCACATAGCCGAACAGGCGGGTGTCTCCATCGGCTCTCTTTACCAGTATTTCCCAAACAAGGACTCGATCCTGGTGGGCCTGCTGGAAAGACATCTCGCCGACGGGCTGACCCACATTGAAGCCCTGGTGGGCAGGGCCTCAAAAAAGAAGTTGAATCCTCGAAGGCTGATGCGCGAGATCATCGAAACATTGATCTCGGATCAGTTGATCGACCCACACCTTCACAGGGTCCTTCTGGAAGCCACCTTTCGCTCTCCACCTGTGCTCCAGCGGGCAAGGGAGGTGGTGGATGAAATGGTCCGCGTGATCGAGGTGCTCCTGCTCGACATCTCGGGGGTCCGGGTCAAGGAAAAACGACTGGCAGCCCAGATGACCACCATCACGGGATTCCTGCTCACCCACTGGTTCGTTCTCTTCGGAACCGAGGACGTGGACACCAAAAGGTTTGTGGAGGAAACAACGGACCTGTTGACGAGATATCTATTCCGTTGATCCGCGAAGCACGGTTCCCGGGTGTCGGGCTTCACTCGCAGGCATCGTCCAGTCCGCCGGGGGCCGGGACGCGCGGGATTCCGGTGACGAGGCTTTCCAGGAAACAGCGGTACTGGTATTTGGGCGGGTCGGTCTGGAACACGGTCTCGTGGCCGTCCTCGATCCCATCCCCCGGATGTTGAACCACCACGGCCGTCCGCTCCGTTCCGGGTTCCGGGGAGAGGTTGCCCTGCACCGGGAACTCGATCTTTTCCCTGCCCGAGAAGCTCAGCAGTTCCTCCAGCGGACGGAAGTGTTGAAGATCCGGGTGTTCCGCATCAAGGGAGTCCCCTGCCATGTCCAGTCCCAGGGAGAGGCTCGTGGCGTTGGCAATGGGGGGTAGGATATAGGTGTCCACGATCCCCTGCAGCATGAGCACGTGCGGCCCGGGAAGCTCAGGCGGCCATTCGCTGATCAGGCGGTTGTAGACCGGAGGGTCGGCAGGTTCGCCTGCCCATTGAACCATGCTCACTGCAGGGTCGTGCTCGGTGAGCTCCCTCCCCTTTCGGTGATACTTGAGGATCAGCTCGGCCAGGGGTCTCACCTTGACGGGGCTCTCCTTGTAGATCAGGTTCTCGAGATAGCTCCCGCCCGCGCCGCTCATGATCGCCGCCCTGAAACGGGGCTCAAAGGCCAGAACGGGCTGTAGGATCGTGGCGCCCATGGAGTGCCCCATGACCGCCATGCTGTCCGGATCGAACCGCACGGAATCCCCTTCCGCTTGAATCACGCCGGGACAATCCTCCGTGTCCAGGCGGATCTCCTCGAGCAGGTGGGCCGCGAGGATGATCTCCAGGGCGGACTGCCGGATGTTGTCGCGCATGGCCAGCGGGTTCAGGATGTTGAACACGAGGAACTGCTCGTCGGCTCCTGTAACATTCCTCAGGCCTCCGTGCGGGCCGTCGATGCTCGCACCTGCAAAACCGGCCCGTGCGAACATCATGGCCGGACCGGTCCCCGGCTCCATGGGATCCCCGCCCGGTTCCGCCCGCGGTCCGCGATCCACCAGCGGCCGCTCGCCGCCCCCGCCGGTTCTTGAAAAGACCACGATGGGAAAGCCGTTCGCCGGTATTTCCGCCCTGGGTATGGTCAGAACAAAGTTCTCTTCCTCATGGGTCTGTAGCAACGGATTGCCTTCATCATCCACGGCCCAGCCACCTTCCCGGAAGAGGAACGGCGGCCTGCCCTTTTGATAAACCGGCATGTGGATGGTTGTTTCGTAAACACAGTAATCTTCAAAGATCTCGTTCAGCGCGAAATCGCTGTTCGGTACGGGTAAGGGTCGTGCCAGCACACCCTCCCGGAAGGTCCCCATCTGCACTGTGGGAGCCCCTGTGGTGAAAACCGCAAGTCCTGCGATCTCGCTCGTTTGGATCCCTGCGCCCGGCAGGGCCGCCAGTGCGGAACGGTAGGTTGCGAACACCTCCCGGGTCATCTCATCAGGCTTCTCCCCCGCCGCTATCCGGGCCATGGACAGGGACACACCCAGCCTTTTACCCTGGGCATCGAGAAGGCTGCGCAGCACAACCGCCGCATAGGCTGTACGCGGCCTGAGCGGGATTCCCTGGAGCGGCAGAACGGACAGCAGGTTCGGGGAGCCGAAGGGCCCTCCGTCCTCTACAAAGGCGGTGTCCGCCGGGTATCTCCGGAGGTAGTCAGGGGACAGGGGGTCCACACTGATCAGCTGAAGCGGAGAGTCCGGTGAAACACTTGCTTGCACATCGGGCAGGCCATTCGCAGCCGGCGGGCCCGACATCTGGAAATAGACGGCCGAGGTCAATGAAAAACCGTTGCTGTCGTTCCGGAGTATGTCCAGAACCTTTTCCATGAAGCCGATTCCGTCCGGGTTCGGGAAACCGGACAGTTCTACCGATCCGTTCGTGTTCCTGAGATCATCGCTGGGAAACGGGGCGGAGTAGAAGCTATCCCGGCGGCTGAAATCCATGAGGACCTGTGTACCGGGTATCTCGACAATGGGCCTGTTGCCCTGGGTGGATTCCTGTCCGGGGTTGCAGGCAAAGAGAATCGCTGAGATGACAACCAAGGCGAAAAAACTGCCAAGTACACGTATTCGTAAATAAGATGACGTAAAGGAGTAACGTAGCGAATATTGCGAGGGAGCCCATGCCACCGAAGTCGGAACAACGTGAAGATTGCGAGTCGCCAAAGGCGACGTGGCAACCCCCTTTCTCAGAGAACCCTTGCGCTTGGGGGTCCCTTCGCTTTCGCTCGGGATCTTCGACTTCGCTTCGCTCGCAATGTCCTGCCTCATAAATACATCACCGCAACTATGAGCCAGAGCGCTAAGTTTCAATGTGATTTTCTCCGGAATCGGGCAAAGGAAATGGATCTCCTCTACAGGACTGCCAGATCTGCTGTCACGGAACATCCGCCACGAAGTGGGGAGGCATGGCCATGAAGCCCAGCGTGGCATCCCGGCCGGCCATCTCCCGGGCCAGATCCAGGGCCGAGGGGAAGCTGGGCTGCGGGTGAAAACCGATCTTCCTTGCCGTGGCAGGTTCTCTGGCACCTGCCAGGACAACGCCCTTCAGGTATCTCATCGCCATCCCGCTCCAGAACCAGTTCATCAGGGAATGGGTGCCGTGATAGGCGTAGTGATCCCTGTATTTTCTCAGGTACTCCGGGTTTTCGGCATAGGGTTCGGCCAGTTCGTTCCAGCAGGCCTCCGGATCCCTGAGGGACTCCAGGTCCCTGTTCCAGAAATCCACATAAGAGGGGTGGTGCTGCTCGTGAAACCGTTCCACCCCCGGATTGTAGGCCACCACAACGCCATCTCTCTTCACCAGCGGCCGGTTCCGGAACATCCCCAGGTAGTAGCCCAGGGTCATGCTCCGCATCAGGAT
>CAZSUQ010000396.1:0-5442 GCA_964609935.1 uncultured Thermodesulfobacteriota bacterium
GGACTCCGGGATTCGATCCTGAACACTCCTCGCCGTCTCCAGTTCCGATGGTATCCCTTCGGGTCCGGGAACAGGCGGCGGATCTTCCTGGTGATGGAATCCGGGCTCGTCCACGTGAAAGGACATGGACATGTTGAAGATCGCGCGGCCATTCTGGATGGCCACGACCCGGCGTGTCGTAAAGCTTTTTCCGTCACGAATACAATCGACGTCATAGACGATGGGCCTGGCAGGATCTCCCGGAAGGAGAAAATACGCATGAAGGCTGTGCACCGTTCGTTCGCCGTCCACGGTTTGCGTTGCCGCCGAGAGGCCTTGTCCCAGCACCTGGCCTCCGAAGATATTGCCGAAACCAAGATCCTGGCTCCTTCCCCGAAAGATGTTCTCCTCGATCTTTTCGAGTTCGAGCAGGGACAACAATTCATCCAGTACATGGTGTCCGCGGCTGGGATTCGTCTTGATGTCGCTCGTCTCCGAGGGCATGAACCCCCTCCTTTTCGTTCTGCGGGGTCACTGCCTGACAGGACCGGCCGTAAAGCGGATCCATGGCCACAGATCAACGCCAGGACGAAACGGGTTTCCGTCTACCTAAGGAACAGGGAACCTTGCTTTGAGGGCACTCACTTTCTTCTTCGCCGGATCTTGAGAAGAAGAATAGCAGCCGCAGGAGCCAGAAGAAGTGCAAGATAGTTCATCGTTGTTGAATGCGGCCGGTGAGTGTTGATCATCGCAGACGGTGCCAGGTTCCAGTTGACGTCGGTTGCAGGGTCGCAGTCTGTGTCAACATCGTCTCCCGGATAGTCTCGGCCTGCCGGGTGGATGCATGCCGCACAGGCAGCGCATTCTTCCAGGAAGCAGTTGCAGTCGCCGCAACCTTCCGGATCGTCGCTGGCATCGTCATCACAGTCGAGATTCGGGTACTCACACAGGTCGCTCGCCGGGTTTCCGAATCCGTCCCCGTCGTTGTCGACACACTCATCCGGCTGATCCGGGGGCGTGCTGGTGGTCGTTGTGCCACCGTCTCCATCTCCGCATCCCATGGCAAAAAGAGCCACTGCCAGTAAGCCAAGAAAGAGGATGAGAGGTTTCCTGCTTTGCATGATAACGCTCCTTTCTTGAATGGATGAGGAGGAAGATCCTCCCGTGTTGTGGTTTGTTGCACCAAAACAAACCCTGTTTGACCCGGACAAGAATAAAGGAGGAGAGAATTCTGTGTCAAGATGAAAATGCTTAAAAATCCTATGAACCCACTGCACAAGGAAACATAGAGAAGCAAAACGGCAAATTTAATCCAACAGATAAGGTTTTAGCCGCTCATCTTCGGCTGTCCTGGCATCATGGCCCGGGATGATCACCAGATCCTTCTGCTCCCGGTAGAGCTCGTGGATCCTGTTCAGGGAGTCTCGCTGCGCTTTTCTGTCATCCTCTACGACCATGTGCGTAAGCCACCCCTTCCGTGCGGGCCGCTGAAAATTATCCTCCACCCAGGCCGTATCCCCGGTCAGGAAGAAACGCCGGATTCCCGTATTGATGAAATAGGAAACATGACCCTTGGTATGCCCCGGCGTTGGGACCGCAATGATGGAGCCGTCACCGAAAATGTCCAGGGACCTGTCAAAGGGGCCGTAGGGGGAGGTTTCCGGGAATTCAAAGAGGGCAGGGGTTAAGGCTTCCAGGTAGTCGGGGCGAAAGCCGTGCCTTCGGCCCTGTTCCATGGCCGCTTCCCACTCCTTTTTATGCACGAGGATCCGTGAGGATTTGAAGAGGCGGATGTCTCCCATGTGGTCGTTGTGAAGGTGCGTGAAAAGGATGAGGTTCACATCGTCCGGCCCGATCCCCGCCTTTTGTATCTTCTCTGCCACGTGATCCTCTCTCTCCATCTGGATATCCATGAGCCAGCTCACCGGAAAGCCGGGATACGCCCCTGGTTTCTCGGCAGAGACCTCCGGGTAGCCGAGGTCGATCAGGACGTTCCCCTTTTCCGGATGCTGGATCAGGAAGGAGTAGGCCGCAAGAGAACGCTTCCAGAGACCGCCACCCTTCCTCACAAAGAATTCCCTGGCCTGGATCCGGGCCACGGGGAGGATCCGGAAGGCGATGGCTTCCGCCTCGCCTCGTGAGGCGACTTCCTCCCGGCTCTTCTCTGCAGACGTTAAGACTTCCGCCGGGAAGAGGATCAGGGCAAGGAGGAAAAAAAGTGGCCGGAGGATGTTTGACGCCTTGGACATAATCGAACCCCTTCTATTCATCCGATGACAATTTCCATGGTTCCTTCATAAGAGAAGACTCAATAGCTCCGCAAGGGAAGGAGCGACCATGTCCGCATCGGAAAAAGCGATCTCCTGGTTCAAGCTGTTCCGAACGATGATGCACGGCATTCCTGCCGTATGGGCCGCTTGAAGGCCTTTTTCCGAGTCCTCGAAGGCGAGACAGGATTCCGGGCTTTCTCCCACCACCTGAGCCGCCTTGATGAAGATGTCCGGTGCGGGTTTGCCCTTGAGGTCCGGGGTCCTTCCGATCATGAAGTGAGGCCGGTACGCCACGCCGTTTGTTTCGAAGATGGCCTCGATCCACTCCTGATGGGAGTTGGAGGCGATGGCCGACTTCAGCCCTTTGGCTTCCACGGCCTGCATGAGGTCCACGCCACCTTCAAAGAACTGGATGCGGCCGGCACGGCAGTGCTCGAAGAAGATCCTGTCCTTTTCCTCCTTGACGGCCTCGGGATCCACGCCCGTCAACCCGTGCCTCTTCACCTCGCCCGGGATCCCCTCTCCCCTGGAGGTCCAGTGGATCCAGTACTCTTCCGGAATCAGGGTGTGACCGTACCGGCGTTGAAAGACCTCCTTGTAGGACAGGAAATGAACAACCTCCGAGTCTGCGATCGTGCCGTCGAAATCGAACAGGGCGGCCCGCTTTCCGGCCAGGAGTTCCTCTAGTCGTTTTCTTCTTTCCTCATGCTGGTCTGCGTCTGTCATCATTTTCTGGAAACCCTGTCATGTTCTGTGCGTTGTTCTGAGCAGGTGAAAGGCGCTTTCTTTTTCCAGCCTCGAAAGCATAGGGAAATCCTCTCTCACCGGGATCCGTATTTTGGCTTACGCTTCTCAAAAAAGGCCATCACCCCTTCCATGGCATCGTCCGTCTGCGCGCTCAGGACCTGGTTCCTGTTCTCGAAGCTCAGTGCCGCATCGATGCTCCCTGCATCCATGTTGTAGTTGAGTGCCTCCTTGGTCATCCGCAGCCCGAGGGGGCTCCGGGTCAACATAAAATCCGCGGCGAAACGCGCCGCATGAGGTACGGCATCTTCACCCGATTCCACCAGAAAGTTCACGTACCCCCAGTTGTGGGCCTCCTCTGCATAAAGGTCCCTTCCCGAGTAGAGGAGTTCAGCGGTCCGGTGGAACCCGAGAATGCGCGGCAGGAAGTAGGACGAGCCAAGGTCCGCTCCGCTCACCCCGATCTTGATGAAGGCGTTGATGAACCGGGTTCCCTTTGCCGCCACAACGATGTCGCTGGCATTGACCAGGGCCATGCCCGCGCCCACCGCTGCCCCGTGCACCGCACTGATCACGGGCTGAGGGATCTTTCGCAGCCTGGCCATGGTAAGGCTCAGCTCGTTCTGCATCTGCCAGAAGCTCTTCACCTTGTCCGGGTGGTCGGCCCAGTCGTATTGCCGGTCCCCGGACTGGCTTGTGGTCAGATCCGCCCCGGAACAGAACAGCCTTCCCTCTCCGCGGAGAATCAGGACGCGGCAGTCGAAGGCGTGCATCATGAAATCGAGGCAGCTGTTCAGGTCGTCGATCATGGAAACATTGATGGCGTTCAGCTTGTCGGGCCGGTTCAGGGTCAGCAGGCCGATTTCCGGGTGGGACCGGTTTGTCTGCAGCTTGAGGGTTTCCCACTCCTTCCATTCGTCCCATTCATTGATCTTTTCCGGCTGTTCTTCCATGAGGGGCTCCTCTTTTCTTCCGCGTTTTTCCACGTTGTCGTCTTTGCAGGCGTCCACGATTTCCCGGGAAGGTCCCGTCGTCCGGGTTAAAAAGCGATCAGAACGATAAGGAGGCAGAGCGTGCCCAGAACCCCTCTTCCGTAAAGGTTCTGTTTGAGCGGCGTGTGGAACCAGCCCACAAAGGGGAGCTTCATGCTGGGGATGTCCCCGAACCAGTCGTCGAAAACGATTCGGCCGAAGATCACGTCCCAGCTCGTGAAGCAAAAGACCGTGAGGAAGATGAAAACATACTTCATCCCGCCGATGGCGTAGCTTGCCAGGACCGGAGCGATAAAACCGATGAAGATGAGAAAGCAGAAGGTGACGGAGATCCACTCGTTTCTTTCGTAGATGAGCCTCTTTTCCTCGCTGAAGTAGGAAGCTGTCCTGACTTCCCGGAAGATGAGCCGGTTGAACATTCCGTCCGTAACCGCACAGGCCACCACGTAAAGAAAGGAAAGCACGACAAACCAGAATATGGACATGTTTTTTCTCCCTCCTGTTCAAGGATCGGATCCATGGGTAAGCAGGTTCCGAGTCTAACACACGCAAAATCCAGGGGACAAGGAGGAGGCGAGCCCATGGTGCCGGCCTACTTGCGAAACAGGGCGGATCCCATTAAGTTGAATGTCTTCCCGGCCATCCAACGAAGTGGAGGAGAGGATTCATGGCAAAGCGTCGCGCGCCGTCCAGGGACAAGAAGTGGCCCCTGAAGTCGTACAAGAATCTCGATTTTCTGACCGCCCCGGAGGGAAGGCTCGTCCGCATCCTCTCCGAGTTCGTTGAACCGGATGCCCGGTTCCGAAGAAACCACGTGGCAAACACCATCGTGTTCTTCGGTTCCGCCCGCACCCCCGCACCGGCAGAGGCAAGAAGGAACCTGGCAGAGGTGGAGAGCCGACTCGCAAGGCAGAAGCGCCCCGGCAGTGAGATAAGGAAACAGCACGAAAAGGCGCGCCAGGATCTGGCCATGTCCCGTTATTACGAGGATGCCGTGGCCCTTGCCGAGAAGCTGACCCGATGGTCCATGGGGATCAAGGAGAAAAGAAAACGGTTTCTGATCTGTACCGGGGGCGGGGGGGGGATCATGGAGGCAGCGAACCGTGGAGCGAGAAAGGCGGGCGGCACGTCCATCGGGCTGAACATCAGCCTCCCCATGGAGCAGGCGCCGAACACCTACCAGACCCGGGAGCTGACCTTTGAGTTTCACTACTTCTTTGTTCGAAAGTTCTGGTTCTTCTACCTGGCCAAGGCCCTGGTGGCCTTTCCGGGAGGCTTCGGCACCATGGACGAGCTCTTCGAGCTGCTCACCCTGGTGCAGACCCGGAAGACAAAGAAGTACATGCCCATCGTGGTTTACGGAACGGATTACTGGAACCAGATCATCAACTTCGATGCACTGGTGAAGATGGGAACCATCAGCGAGGAGGATCTCAAGATCTTCCGCTTCTGTGATG
>CAZSUQ010000397.1:0-5439 GCA_964609935.1 uncultured Thermodesulfobacteriota bacterium
CCTCTAAACCCTTGGCTCTGGCGCGTTATCCCGTGTTCAACGTTACTGTTTCAAAGCGTTCAAAAACGCTTGAAACGTCCATACGTTTCGTTTTTCAGTAAACATGCAATAATAACAGAGAGTTGCGGTTATGTTTTTGCACAAGTGTTTCGCGAAGCGTTTCAATAACCGTTGTGCATCAACATGAGGAATGAAACGGAACAGCATACAGGCGATCACAAAAAAGACGACTAAGAACAACATGTTACTTCCTTTGACCCTCGTCTTTGGACCATCACCTCCTTGGTGGCATATCAATTGCTTTACTTATCTGCTCGGGGTAATAGGTTGATACTTAAATCCATTAATCATTTGAGGAGGGCGAACGAAGTGAAACCGACGAAAACCATGGGATCCTGTTCGGTTGTCGTATTTCTGGCTGTGGCACTGGGTGTTGTTGCCTTCATGCCGATGCTCCCAACCGGAATGTTCCTGGTGCATGCCTCTGATGCCGGCGAAACCATTGCGGAGATGCGGGACGAGATCGATGAGCTCTGGGACTTCATCGATGAACTCGAGGAGAGGCTCGTGGATGAGGAGAAGAAGTGCGCATGGGACAGGGTGCACTTCTACGGGGACCTGAGGATGCGGTACTCCTATGAGTCATGGCACTTCCCCGAGCAGAACAACTTCCCCACCTTTGTGGACATGATGCAGTTCGGAACCCCTCCGGAGGCCGTGCAGACGCTTCAAGACATGTTCGGGTTTCTCTTTGCGAACCGCTTGCCCCTCCGCCATCGCGACCCCTTTGCCCTGACGAACACCGAGGCCTATCAGCTTCGATTCAGGTTGAAGATGAAGGCCGACATCACCAAGACCCTCCACTTTATGGGCCGCCTGAACGTGAATCGTCTTTTTGGTGCCGGGATCGTGGATCCCATCTTCAACGGCTATCCCAATACCGTGCACAACAGCTTCAATTCAGCGAGCATTCCCACCGACACCTCGGTCAGGCTCTCACGGGCGTATGTAACATGGGCACCCGAGTTCGTACCCATGGTGCTCACCGTGGGCCGGCAGGCAGCCACCGAGGGCCCGCCCATGGAGATCAAGGAGGTCCGGGTCCGCCAGGGCACGCCGCCCGCACTGCTCATCGACGCCGAGATCGACGGGATCATGCTGGCGCTGAAGCTCACGAAGCTCTTTCCTTTCCTTCCCCCCACCACGATCCGCGCCTGTTACGGCCTCGGTTATGAAGCCGGGTTCGGAGGCGGAGGAAAGGTGGAGAAGACCTCGGTGAACATGGGTATGTTCCGATGGGTGACCGTGGAAGGGCTCAAGGACATGAAGGTGGCCGGTGGCTGCTTTGACACGCAGCTCCCCTTCCTGTCGGACAAGACCCTGCTCAGCCTCGCCTATTTCCGGGGCATGAATCTCACCGACATCCCCAGCGGGGTGACCGTGAATTTCCCGGACCCGTGGGGTTCCTCGGCACAGCGGGTGACCGCCACGCAGAACCTGGGGGACGTGGACCTGTTCGGCTTTGTCCTGGAGTCGAGAAACCTCAACGTCGACTGGTTCGTGTCCGCAGGGGCCAACATCTTCCATCCGAACGGGAAGGTTTCCCAGTACGGATTCGGCTCACTGGGCAACAACGATCCCCGCTATGCGGCCCAGCTCGGGAGCGGGCCGAACTCGAACACCGGGGAGAACCACATGGGCTACTCGGTTTTCACCGGATTCCAGATCCCTGTCGAGAAGTTCCGGAGCCGGGTGGGCTTTGAGTACAACTACGGCTCACAGTACTGGTTCAGCTTTACCCAGGCCTCGGATGACATGAACAATAAGCTGTCCACCCGCGGCCATGTTTTCGAGCCCTACTACATCCTCGAGGTCGTGCCGAAGCATTTCCTGGTGCGTCTCGGGTACCAGTACTTCCGCTACCACTACGCCCTGAGCGGGTGGCACCTGGGCGAACCCACCAAGGTGAAGGACGGAGGTGTTTACTTCTATCCCACGCCAAAGGAGATTCATGCAGCGTATGCAATGCTCGACTTTCGATTTTAAGTTGTCCAAACCCCTTTTCATGAAAAAGATATAGAGTTGAACAAGCAAGAAAGAGGAGAGAACAATGAGGAAAAAGGAAGAAAGAAAAGGTCGTTTCATAACCCTTCTCGTGGGGTGCATCGCCCTGTGCATCGCGTTCACCGTGCCCGTTTTGGGTGACGAGATCAAGGGAAGCGACAAGAAGGGAAAGTTTGTGTTCCGGTCCAAATGCAAGGAGTGCCACTGGCCCGAGGAAGAGGGTGGAGATGTCACCCCCGTCACCTTTACCCAGAAGCAGTGGAAGAGCTTCTTCGATCGCTACAAGCACAAACGGAAGAAGGACGTATGGCATGACATGTTTACCGATGAGGAGCTTGTGCACATCAAAACGTACCTGATCAACCATGCCTCGGACAGTGAGCAGCCAGAGACCTGCGGCTAGCCGTTCAGGAAAGAACAGGAGAGATTGTTTTGAAAGGGAAGAAGGGAACAGAAGAGGCTGAATCCGGCAGGAAGGGACTCGGCCGGGTGGAGATGAAAAGGAGAAGCTTTCTTTCTCTGGCTGCAGGCAGCCTGGCCCTGTCGGCTTCCTCCCGGGCCTGGAAGGTTCTTCCGCGGGAGGCCTTTGCCGGTGAAGGGGCAGGGGGCGCCGCAGGGGAGGTTCGGACCGTACCCACGGTGTGCGCCCTCTGCACGAACAAGTGTGGTGTGCTGGCACGGGTGAAGGACGGGGTCGTGGTGAAGCTGGACGGCAATCCGCACCACCCCAAGTCACAGGGGAAACTCTGTGCAAGAGGCCAGGCGGCCCTGAAGGTTACCTATGACCCGAACAGGTTGAAATACCCCCTGATTCGCACAGGGGCAAGGGGATCGGGTGCCTGGAGGCGTGCGAGCTGGGAAGAGGCCCTGGACTACACAGCGGAAAACCTCCTGAAGATCAAGGAGCGTTACGGACCGCATTCCGTGCTTTTCAGCTCAACCGAAGGGTTTCAGGAGCATTTCTTCCTGGATCTTGCAGAAGCCTTTGGCTCCCCGAACACGGTTCGCCACCCCACGCAATGCCTGGTGGCCAACAACGTGGCCTTCTTCCATACCTATGGGACCGTTCCTGCACCGGATGTGGCCAACAGCTGCCTGATCATCATGGCCGGGGCGAACCGGGCGGAGGCCATCATCACGCCGGACACCATCGACCTGTTCAAGAACCTGCACCATCGGAACAAGTTCATCTATATCGATCCTCGGTATACGGTAACAGCGAGCAAGGCGGACATCTGGGTCCCTGTGAAAGCCGGAACCGACCTGGCCCTCGTCCTTGCCATGATCCATGTGATCATCCAGGAGGAGCTGTACGACAAGGCCTTTGTGGCAGAGCACACCCATGGTTTTGATGAGCTCAAAGAACACATACGAACCTACACGCCGGAGTGGGCGGCCGGGGAATGCGAGGTGCCGGCCGCAAAAATCGCCGAGATTGCGCGCATGTTTGCCACGGCGGCCCCGAAGTGTGTTTTCTACTTTGGCAGACGAAGTTCCTTTGACCAGAATCAAACCCAGTTCAGGCGAGCCATTGCCATCGTGAACGCCCTGGTGGGGAACTGGGACAGGGAAGGCGGGATGGTTCCTCCCTCGTCGGTCCGTCTCGGGTACACCCTGGTCCCTCCCTTTCCCGACGTGGAGGCCCCCAGGATCGACGGCATGCCCGAATCCTTTCCTCTGAACAACACCAAAGACGGTGTTTACAGCGCGGTCAGGCAGAACGTGCTCAAGGCGGACCCCTACCCGGTAAAGGGCTGGATGGTCTACAAGCACAATCCGGTGCACGGCATGCCGCAGATGGAGAAGACCCAGCGGATGATCGACCAGATGGAGTTCGTTGCCGTGATCGACATCCTGCCCAGCGACACGGCCTGGCAGGCGGACGTCATCCTTCCGGAAGCAACCTACCTGGAACGGGAGGACCCGGTCCACACGGAAAAAAACCTCCGGCCGCACATCAGCTGGAGACAGCAGGCCATCGAGCCCATGTTCGAAACCAAGCCGAACATATGGATCATGCATGAACTGGGCAAGCGCCTCGGGCTGGCGGAGTATTTCAACTATGACATCAAGAAATACATCAAGAACCAGACTCGTCGTCTGCCCGCCGAGGCCAAGAAGGACCTCAAGGAGAAAGGCGTCTGGGTGAAGCCCGGGTACCCGAAATACGGGAAACACCGGGCGCGGGGTCGCTTCCGGACGCCCACGGGCAAGATCGAGCTCTATTCCACACGATTCGAGAAATACGGCAAGGATCCTCTTCCCGTGTACCGGTCCCTTCCGGAACCCCCCAAAGGAACCTACCGCCTCCTGGTGGGGCGCAACGCCTACTTCACGCATGCGGCCCTGCAGAACAATCGCTGGCTCCTCGCCCTTTACCCGGAAAACACCCTCTGGATTCATCCGGAAGAGGCGGAAAAGATCGGCGTGCGTGACGGGGACATGGTGCACGTGAAGAGCCCTGTGGGTGAGGGGAAGCTCAAGGCACACGTAACCGAGGCCATCCGCAAGGACTGTGTCTACATGGACCATGGGTTCGGACAGAAATCAAAAGGGCTCGAACTGGCCTTTGAGCGCGGGGTGAGCGACCAGACCCTGATTGAAGACAAGGCGGAGGATATCTCCGGTGGTGTCTGCTATCACGAAACCTTTTTGGAGGTGCGCCCCATCGGCTGAGCCGGCCCCTGTTGGGTGTGAGCGCGTTCCACCGGGAGCAGGAAGGAAATGAGGAGATGAAGGAAACCGGAAGACGGAAATCGAAACGATACACCATGGTGGTTGAGGTCAAGAAGTGCTTCAACTGCAAGGGATGCGTTGTTGCCTGCAGGGCGGAGAACAACGTACCCCTTCCCGGCTCCCGGAACTGGATCGAGGCGTCCGGGGTGAGAGGGAGCTATCCCCACCTGGGCCAGACGTTCGAGCCCGCGGCATGCAACCACTGCGAGGAGCCACCCTGCGAGCGGGTCTGCCCCACCGGGGCGACCTACCGGACTCCGGAGGGGATCGTGATGGTCAAGGATCGGAAATGCGTGGGGTGCAAGTACTGCATGCTGGCCTGCCCCTACGACGCCCGCTCGGTGAACCACCGGGACAGGGTGATCGAGAAATGCACCTTCTGCATCCACAGGTTGGGTGAGGGCCGGATACCGGCCTGCGTGGAGACCTGCATGGGCGGCGCCCGGCACTTCGGGGACCTCAACGATCCCGACTCCGAGGTCTCGAGGCTCCTGGCCAAGTGTGATTCCTACGTCAAGAAAAAAGAAGCGGGCACCAGGCCGGCCTTCTATTTTGTTTTCTGATCCTGAACGTCAACACCCAAATAGTCGTGTGTAGTACTTGAAAGTTAGTGCGGGAGGACACCTGATGGAAATGTTC
>CAZSUQ010000398.1:0-5437 GCA_964609935.1 uncultured Thermodesulfobacteriota bacterium
TTCACCGTGCTCGGGGGCACCCTGGGCCGCGGGTTTGCCAACAATATCTGCAAGGTCCAGGAGATGGCCATGAAGAACGGGGCTCCCTTGATCGGCCTCAACGATTCCGGTGGAGCCCGGATCCAGGAGGCCGTGGAGAGCCTGGCCGGTTACGCGGACATCTTTCTCAAGAACGTGATGGCTTCGGGGGTGATCCCCCAGATATCCGCCATCATGGGCCCCTGTGCCGGGGGCGCTGTCTATTCACCGGCGCTCACCGACTTCATCTTCATGACCAAGCATGCCAGCTACATGTTCATCACCGGCCCGGAGGTGGTCAAGGCGGTCACGCGTGAAGAGGTGACCAAGGAAAATCTTGGAGGCGCCATGACGCACAACCAGAAGAGCGGCGTGGCCCACTTTGCGGCGGACAGCGACGAGCACTGCCTGGACATGATACGGGAACTCGTAAGCTATCTGCCCCTCAACAATGCCGAGGATCCGCCCAGGGTCCAACCCACGGATCCCGCAGACCGGATGGACCCGGTGCTCAAGGACGTCGTGCCCGAAGATCCCAACACCCCCTATGACATCAAGGACGTCATCCGTCCGGTTGTGGACGGCGGGAAGCTCTTTGAAATCCACGAGCACTTCGCACCCAACATCGTGGTGGGTTTTGCACGGATGAACGGGCGGGTCGTGGGGGTGGTGGCCAACCAGCCCAAGTACATGGCCGGGGCCCTGGATATCGACGCGTCCGTGAAGGGCGCCCGGTTCATTCGATTCTGCGATGCCTTCAACGTACCCATTCTCACCTTTGAGGACGTCCCCGGATTCCTGCCGGGCACCATGCAGGAATACGGCGGGATCATCAAGCACGGGGCCATGCTCATCTATGCCTACTGCGAGGTGACCACCCCCAAGATCACGGTGATCACCCGCAAGGCCTATGGAGGAGCCTACTGCGTCATGTCCAGCAAGCATCTGCGCGGGGATATGAACTTTGCCTTTCCAAATGCCGAGATCGCCGTGATGGGCGCGCAGGGGGCCGTGAACATCATCTTCCGCAAGCAGATCAAGGAAGCGGAGGACCCCAAGGCAAAGAAGGCGGAACTCGTGGCCGAGTACCAGGAAAACTTCGCCAATCCCTACCAGGCGGCGGAACTGGGCTATGTGGATGAGGTCATCCTGCCCGAGGAAACCCGGCCCAAGGTCATTCAGGCCCTGGAGTTGCTGGTGAACAAGCGGGACGTGAACCCGCAGAAGAAGCACGGGAACATTCCCCTCTAGACGTTTCCGTGTACATTCAACGAACCGTTTTCCCGTGGGGATCCAAAACGTCCGGTGACCTAAAACGAAGAGGAAATGGCCATGTCCAACGAGAAGCTGACAGAACAGAAGCAGGCGTGGGAGTCCACAACCCTCAAGAAGCTCCTGGACAAAGCAAAGGAAAGAAAACCGGAGTTTGCCACCCCATCCGGAATCCCGCTGGAGAGGGTGTACACACCCCTTGAAATGGAGGACTGGGGTTATGCCGACAAGGATGGCTTTCCCGGAGACTACCCCTTCACGCGCGGGATCCAGCCCACCATGTACCGGGGACGGTTCTGGACCATGAGGCAGTACGCGGGATTCGGGAGCGCAGAAGACACCAACAAGCGGTACAAGTACCTGCTCGAGCAGGGCCAGACAGGGCTCAGCGTGGCCTTTGACCTCCCCACCCAGATGGGCTACGACAGCACGCACCCGCTCGCCTCGGGCGAGGTGGGCAAGGTGGGCGTGGCCATCGATTCCCTCGAGGACGTGGAGAGGCTCTTTGACGGGATCCCGCTGGACAAGGTGTCCACCTCCATGACCATCAACTCCACGGCCGCCATCCTGCTGACCATGTACATGACCGTGGCCGAGAAGCAGGGCGTGGACGTGAGCGGGCTGAACGGCACGATCCAGAACGATGTGCTCAAGGAGTACGTGGCCCGGGGGACCTATATCTACTCCCCCAAGGACTCCATGCGGATCATCACGGACATCTTCGACTTCTGCAATGAGCACCTCCCCCGGTGGAACATGATCAGCATCAGCGGCTACCATATCCGGGAAGCCGGGTCCGATGCGGTCCAGGAAGTGGCCTTCACCCTGGCCGACGGCATCGCCTACGTGGAAGCCGCCATCAAGGCCGGCCTGGACGTGGACAAGTTTGCGGCACGTCTCTCCTTCTTCTTCAACGTGCACAACAACTTCCTTGAAGAGATCGCCAAGTTCCGGGCGGCCCGGAGGCTCTGGGCCAAGATCATGAAGGAGCGTTTCGGCGCCAAGAACCCCCGGTCCATGATGCTGCGCTTCCACACGCAGACCGCAGGCTGTTCCCTCACGGCACAGCAGCCTGAGAACAACATCATCCGCGTGACGGTCCAGGCCCTTGCCTCCATCCTGGGCGGAACCCAGTCCCTGCACACCAACTCCATGGACGAGGCCTTGGCCCTGCCCAGCGACAAGGCCGTGCGTATCGCCCTGCGTACCCAGCAGGTCCTGGCCTACGAGAGCGGGGTGACGGATACCATCGATCCGCTGGGGGGCGCCTACATGATCGAGTCCGTCACGGACGCCCTGGAGGAAAGGGTGGTGGAGTACCTGGACAAGATCGACTCCATGGGCGGGATGGTTCGGGCCATCGAGGAAGGGTACGTGCAGAGGGAGATCCAGAACAGCGCGTATGCCTATCAGCTCAGCGTGGAGAAGGAGGAGGAGATCATCGTGGGCGTCAACCGCTTCCAGGTCGATGAACCCCCTCCGGAAAGCCTGCTCAGTGTGGACCCCGAAGTGGGGAAGAAGCAGCGTGCCCGGATCGAGGAGCTCAAGAAGAAACGGGACAACGACGCCGTGAAGAGCGCCCTAGAGAAACTGGCGGCGGCCGCCCGGGGCGAGGACAACCTCCTGCCCCACATCCGGGAAGCCGTGCGCAGCTATGCAACCGTGGGCGAGATATCGGATTGCCTGAGAGAGGTCTTCGGGGAGTACAAGGGAAAGACCGCGCTTTAGCCGGCAGGATGCGGGCTAGGGGTTCCTCTTCAACTTGCGGGTTCGCCGGTGGGTGACTCCTCTTCGTCCTCTTCATCCTCCCAGGACGCCTCGCGCTTCTTGCCGGTGAACCTCACCAGCTGAATGCTGAGTTCAAACAGAAGAAGCAGGGGGCCTGCAAGCAGGAGCTGGCTCACCACGTCCGGTGGGGTCAGCAGGGCCGCACCCACGAACACCAGAACAATGGCCATCCTCCGTTTTCCGGCGAGCGTTTTGTAGCTGATCAGTCCCGTTCTTCCCATGAAAAAGAAGAAGATGGGCATCTCGAAAACCAACCCAAAGGCAATGAGGAGGCGGGTTGAAAAGGCCAGGTACTGACGGATGGCCGGCATGGCCTTGAGGGACCCGTCAGAGAATGCCATGAAGAACTGGAACACAAAAGGAAAGACAACGAAGTAGCAGAATGCCGCACCCCCCAGGAAGAAGGTCGTGGACAAGATGACAAAAGGGAAGACGTAGCGCTTTTCCCTCTCATAGAGCCCGGGTGCAGCGAACCTCCAGATCTCGTACAGGATCACGGGCAGGGCAAGAATGAAACCACCGAAAAGACTGAGCTTGAGGTAGGTGAGAAAGGCCTCGGGAATGCCTATATACTGCATCGCGCTGCCTTCGGGAAGGTTCTCTTCCAGGGGCCTTGCCAGAAAGAAGAAGAGCTTTTCTTTGAAGAAGAAAGAGACCCCGAACCCGGCGGCCAACGCGGCCAGGCAGATGATCAGTCGCTTCCGCAATTCCTCCAGGTGTGCGGTGAGGGGCATCTTTTTTTCGTCAGCCATTTACGCTTTTTCCCCATCCTTCTGGGTCGAGCTGTGATCATCCGGCAGGGGAGAGGATGTCTCGGATTGGCCTTCTGGTGCCTCTGTTTTCTTCCCGTTTTCACCGAAAACGTCCTGCAGGTGGGGAGGATACGGTTCGGGGGGATGTTCGCGGAAGTCGGGCTTGTCCGATTCGTCGTCTTCGAGGAAGATGCTCCTTCGCAAGTCGTCCGAGGTTCTTCGGAACTCTGCAAGCCCGCGCCCCAGGGAACGGGCGATCTCAGGGAGTTTTTTCGGTCCCAGGACGATCAGGGCCACTGCCATGATGATCAAAAGTTCCGTAAGGCCGATATCGAGCATAGCCTCTTCCAATAAAGGGTTATACGCTGCCCCAGTAGAGTGTGTCGATCTCGTTCCGGTACCGTTTTTCGATCACCTTCCTGCGCAGCCTTTGTGTGGGTGTGATCTCGCCGGTCTCTTGTGAGAACGGTTCACCCAGCAGGAGGAATTTTTTCACGGTTTCAAAGCGCGACAAGTCCTTGTTGACCTTTGCGATCGTGTCCTTGTAAAGCTTCTCTATCTTTGGGTGCTCCACGAGTTCCTCGTGGTTCAGATAGAGGATCCTTTCTTTTGAGGCAAACTCGTTCAGCTTGCTGAAGGATGGAACGATCAGGGCTGCGAGGTACTTTCTGCCGTCTCCTACCACCATGGCCTGCTTGATGTACGGATCCACGCGCAGCCGGCGCTCGATGGATTGAGGATCGATGTTCTTTCCTGAGGTGGTGATGAGGAGTTCTTTCTTCCGGCCGGTGATGACCAGAAAACCGTCGCTGTCCATCTTGCCCAAATCTCCGGTGGGAAACCAGCCGCCTGCCCGGGTGACTTTTTGCGGGGGCTTGGAGGGCCGGTAGTATCCGCTCATGACCACATCCCCCCGTACAAGAATCTCCGAATCGTCGTTGATCTTCACTTCACAGCCGGGCAGGGGAATCCCCACGGTTCCCCGTTGGTTCAGTTCCGGGCAGTTGGCCGTAACCGCTCCGGTCAGCTCGGTCATCCCGTAGACATTGAAAAGGGGGATCTGAATGACGTCGAAAAAGGATTCGAGGTCTCTGGGCAGCGGCGCTCCTGCGCAGAAGCAGTACCGGATCCGTCCGCCGAGACGATCCCGGATCCTCTTGACCGCGGACCGCTTCAGCCACTGCATGGGCAGTTCAATGGCCGTTGAGATCTTTGTCCCCCGGGTTTCCCGCCTGGATTCGCTCTCCATCCATGTGAAGAGCCGTTGATAGATCTCCTTGAAGGGAGGACCGCTGTAAAAAAGGTTCTCCATGATCGTGTGCTGGATCTTTTCATAGGTTCTCGGGACACCCACAAGGATGTGCGGCCGGACCTCACGAAGCTTTTCCTGCACATGATCGATTTCCGAACAGTAGGCCAACGTTCCCTCTCCCAGCAGGGCGATCATGTCCACCACCCTCTGGAGGATGTGGGCCAGGGGGAGAAAGGACAACAGGACGCTGCCTTTCTGGATCGGGAGGACCTGTTCCAGTGCTCTCTTCTCGGCAATGAAATTCTTGTGGGTCAAGAGAACCCCTTTGGTGCGCTGGCTCTCTGTTCCGGTGGTG
>CAZSUQ010000399.1:0-5428 GCA_964609935.1 uncultured Thermodesulfobacteriota bacterium
CCATCGCAAACTTATGCTACGAGAGTTGAGAGCAAGACGCACAAAAACAAAGCACTCAAGAACCACACGAAGCAGTTGAAAGAGGAGGGCACCGAGATGAAGAAGAGTAAAAAGATATTCTGTGAGTTCATTCTTCCGTTCTCGATATCTCAGGCAATCATGGCCGGATGCCTTTCGGGCTGGGTCTACCTTTGGGTCAACATGTGAAGCACAGGCAGGTGCGAATTCTGATGAAAAACGGCATGGCCCGCTATCTGCCGGCTACTCTGGGCATGATCGTCCTTGTCCCGGCTCTGGTATTGGGAGGGATATCAACGTATTTCTTTTTGAAATACAAGCCTCAATTGTCCCAACTTCGCGACGCACATTTCAAAATAAAGAAAGGAATCATCGCCTCCATCGACAATGGTTTCCTTGTGGACATCACCTTTGACCATCAGTTTCATGTCCGACTCAATAAGGATATTCCACTCGATATCCCGATCAAAGTAAAACTCAAAGTACCCATTGACGAGACCTTCCACATCCCCATCACCGATTCGTTTTCCGTTAAACTTGATCAGTTGTTCTTCATAAATGAAAAGATCCGCGTACATAGCGAGTTGCCGTTTGACACGGATGTTCAAACCCGATTCATGGGCATGGACATCCGTCTTCACATCAAGGGATCTGTTCCGATAGATATCATCGTTCCCCTGAAGCAGGAAATGGGGATCGAGGATGAGCTTTCCCTGCATATGACCGAACCCTTGTCGGTTAGGGTGCAACATATCCTGGAGGTGCCTATAGATTTTATGGTGAAAGGGGTTTTGCCTTTGAATGAAGTGATTACGGTACCCATAGAAACCACAATGGATGGTGAGATCACGATTAGAGAGCCATTGCCCTGCATGATTGAGCTCGATGTGAGCACCGAAGACTGGGGCAAAGGAATCCGGATCTCGGGTTGAGGCGGCTTTTGTGTATACAAAATAAAGGCCAGCCTATCGGGATGCCATCGTCTTCGGCGCATTCGATGGTCAACTGGACCGCTGTCCCTTACAATGGATGAGGTCTACACATGGGGTGTCATCCGTCAGGTTCAATCCTGTGGATCGATGCCGGTCCCAGGCTCTGAGCGCGGGGAAAGGATCATGGTGGAGACAGCGTGCGCCTTGATGGCCTCGTCGCTGAACCACCAGTAGCGTTTCTCGCCGGACAGAAAATCCCGGATCTGGTCCTTGTAGTGCGGGTGAAAAACCCTGGCAGAGACCCCGCCCGGCAGCACGGCCAGCACCTTGTCCGGGTCGCTCAGGTCGGCCACCATCCGCAGTGCCGCACTGTGTGTCACGTTAAACGGGGCAGCCACGTCGTACCATCCCCGCAGGAGGGTCTCTCCTGAACCGGGGTAGGGGTGGGCCCCGCCCCCGAGGAGCCCCTTGCCCATCCCCTCTCTTCGGAGGGGACTGACAAACTCCATCCGGTGGATCTTGCCCCACTGCCATCTGTCGGGATTCTTCCCCATCCTCTCGGTCAGGTCCTCTTCGGCATCCAGGGCTGCCCGGTGAAACAGCATGTCCCGGGTTTCCTTCACATCCACGGTCCGTATATCGTCGAACCACGGAGACGTTCCGGCCAGGACCAACCTTGCCAGACGTTCCTGCCAGATGTACCAGTTGGCAAGGTAGATCTCGGCCCCTTCCTCGCCCAGTTCGTCCTGGAACACCAGGAAGGCGAATCGGCGGTAGGCAGCCTGAAAGATCGCCGGGGCCGCCTGGTCCGGATCGTCGTGAAAGTTCCAGCCTGCGAGGATCTCCCCCATGCGCTGCGTGTCCTCGTGAGCCGCCAGGGCCCTGGACATGAGCGGGGCGATGCGTTCCGCCATGAGGTTCCGGGTGTCCTGCTGGAACCGCCAGTGATCGTCCGCGGAGACGACAGACGAGCGGCCCATCAGCTGCTTGAGCCTGCGGTATCGGTACGAGGGGGAGAAATAGGAAGAGTAATAGTAGGGGTAGCTCTTCCCCACGGTCATCTGGTTGCAGGTCCCCACCCATCCCTTTTCCGGGTTGATGGCATGGGGCATCTCTTCAAAGGGGATCCACCCGGCCCAGTTGTCCGTCCCGTCTTTCACAACAAAGGGAACCGTGCCGTCCCCCTGCGCGCGGATCGGCAAACGGCCCGACACCTGCCAGCCGATGTTCCCGTCCGTGTCCGCGAAGACGAAGTTGATGCAGATGAAGCTGACCGGTTCCAGGGCCCGTCGGACGTCGTCTACGGTCCGGGCTGAGAACAGCCGGTCCAGCCCGATGGAGGGTTGCATGCTCTCAAAGGGCGCGAACCTCAAGGTGATCGTCCGGTCCGTGTCGAGCCCCTTGATCAGGTCCGACACCACGGGCCCTCTGCGGGTATGCCGGACACGGATCGTCTCCTCCCGGTATCCCCTGTCCGCCTTCTTGTCCTTGATCCGGATCGTTTCCTCCACCACCCGGAAAGGAATCGAGCGGCCGCCTTCGAGATAGCGGTCCGCATCGGCCGGATCCACGCTTTCCACGTACAGGTCCTGCATGTCCCCATATGCATTTGCGGCCCCGACAGCCACGTGGGTGCTTCGGCCCACCACGAATCCAGGGATCCCGGCGATGTTGACCCCTACGATGCGCGTCTCGGGAAGGATCAGGCCCACGGGATACCAGGGCCCGGGGAGGATCCGGGCATCCAGGTGCGGGTCGTTGGCAACGATGGGCTTCCCTCCGGCGGACATCCCAGGGCCCGTAACCCAGTTGTTGCTCCCCAGGGGCAGGTACGGCCTTCCCAGAACGTGGATCAGGTTCAGGAAAGAGGAACGCCCGTTGGAAGACGAAACAGAGAAAAGCCCGTCTGAAGACGGGGCAGGGAAACGCCCGCCGGAAGAGGGAGCGGGTTGCCGGGCTTCCTCCGGGACACCGAGACCGGACCCCTCGTCTGCGTTCACGTTCAGGGGGAAGATTCCCCTGGCCCTGGCCTCTCCGAGTCTTTCTACGAGCATCTGGGTAACAATCTCGGTCTGGTGGTTGGCAGCCGTACTCAATCCCATCAGGTACGCCACGGACAGGGAATCCGTAACGGTCCAGGGCTCGGGCCTGAAACCGGCGAGCTTGTACTCCAGGGGAAGTTCTTTGGGCCGGGTTTCCAGAAAGGCGTTCACCCCGGCAGCGTACCTCTGAAGAAACCGGAGAGAGGCGGCGTCCAGCATTCCGGCATGACGGGCGGCCTGGTGGCGCAGACCCAGGGTCCGCATCCTGATGTCCAGGTCCCTTGTCTTCTCACCGGCAAACTCGCTGAGCCGTCCCCCTGCGAACCGCCGGTTGAGTTCCATCTGAAACAGGCGATCCTGCGCGGAAACGAACCCCTGGGCCAGGACGGCGTCGTCCACGTTCTTCGCGTGGATGTAGGCCATGCCCTTTTCATCGCGCATGACGGTGACGGGCTGACGGAGCCCCGGTATGGACAGGTCTCCTTCCCTCTGATACCGGTTCAGAAAGGCACATCCCGACAGACAGGTACAGACCGCTATGGCCAGCAAGAAAGACGTGAGGGCAACTCTCTTCATGGAGGATCCTTTCCGATGCCGAAAACCCGTTGTGCTCAGGGAAGGGTGCGTCAAACGATCCTTGTGACCCAACGTTCCGTGAAGGGCAAAGACCGGGGCTCGGGGAGATCTTCATTCTTGTGTGGAATCTATTTTAACGCTTATTAAAAATTTGTATATTATCCCCTGCCGACTTTTTGCTTTTTCAGTAGCCTGCTGGGGAATCGCACCTCTGGCCCGCATATTGAATGGAACTTTGTTGAGAGCAGCGTAAGAATGGAATCCTTCGGTTAAAGGCAGAGGGAGGGGGAAAAAGATGGCATGCAACTGGATTCGAAAGGGAGGCAAGAACCCTGCGTCCCGAACTTTCGGAATACGATTTGAATGTGTGCACAACCCTGGCAGGCAAAGAACCCTCTCGCTTGTGCTGCTGTTCCTCGCGGCCGCCTGCGGAGGGCACTCTGACGGCCTCTCATCGATCAACGAGCCGGTGTCTGCCCCGCATTCCGTGATTCCCGTTCCGGTCTCTGACACGCCCACGGGACAGGTCTTCACCTTGACCGAAGATACGGACATCTATTTCTCGCCTGACGTCCAGGCATTGAGAGAGATAGGAGCGTACCTGAGCGACAGGCTTCGGCCTGCCACAGGTTATGAGCCCGGCGTGCTCCCGCGGCCGGGTGGCGGTCCGCCCAACGGTTCCATCTGCCTCACACTGGAGGATGCGGTTACCTCCCTGGGCAAGGAGGGATACGAGTTGACCGTTACCAGGGAGCATGTTTTTCTTTCCGCAACCGACCCCGAGGGGATCTTTCGGGGGGTGCAGACGCTTCGACATCTCCTGCCCCCGGAGATCGAGGAGGCCACGGTTCAGCCGGGGCCGTGGCCACTCGACACAAGAAGGGTTCGCGACTTTCCCCGGTTTGCGTGGCGTGGGGCCATGCTGGATGTGGCCCGGCATTTTTTCAGTGTGGAGGAGGTGAAACGGGTCATCGACCTGCTGGCCTATTACAAGATCAACCGGCTGCACATGCATCTGACCGATGATCAGGGGTGGCGAATCATGATCCACTCCTGGCCGAACCTGGCGATCTACGGGGGAAGTACCGAGGTTGGGGGAGGCCCCGGCGGATACTACACACAGGCAGATTACACCGATCTCGTGGCTTATGCGGAGAGCCGGCACATGATGCTGATCCCGGAGATCGACATGCCGGGGCATACCAACGCTGCCCTGGCGTCCTATGCGGAGCTCAACGAAGACGGCGTCGCGCCTCCCCTGTACACAGGGAGGGCGGTGGGTTTCTCTGCCCTGGCCGTCAACAAAGAGATTACGTATGAATTCATTGATGACGTCATCAGGGAGGTGGCTGCCCTGACGCCGGGCCCCTGCATCCACATCGGAGGGGACGAGGCCTTCGGTGTGGAGGACACGGAATACAGGGCGTTCGTCGAGCGTGTCGATGCGATTGTGCAATCGCACGGAAAGCGGATGATCGGGTGGGAAGAGATCGCAGAGGCGGATGTGTCACCCCTTTCCACGGCACAGCACTGGGTCAACGAGGCCCATGCACAGAACGCGGCCCGGAAAGGCCTGAACCTCATCATGTCACCTGCCACCCGGGCCTACCTGGACATGAAGTACAACTGGTGTACGCCCAGGGGGCAGATCTGGGCAGGGTTCATCAATGTAGAGAAGGGCTATACCTGGGACCCGGCAGGGCAGGTGAGCGGCGTTGAGGAACAGATGATTCTGGGCGTGGAGGCACCCCTCTGGACCGAAACCATCGAGACCCTGGAGGAGATCGAGTTCATGGTCTTTCCAAGGCTTGCCGGGTATGCGGAGATCGGCTGGTCGCCGGAAGCGAAGAGGGACTGGGA
>CAZSUQ010000400.1:0-5418 GCA_964609935.1 uncultured Thermodesulfobacteriota bacterium
TGCTATAGCCTCGTAGAAAATCCTCGTCTGAAAACCGGCCATTGTCCAGATGACCTTCTTCGATAACAGGAACAATCCTTGGATCCGTACGGGTCTTCTCAACCTGCCATGAAGAGATGTTAGGCGGGAATTGGAAGAAACACCACTATGTGGTACTTTTTTGCCCTAAGGCTCCAACCTTGGTAAAGTAATAACTATCATATTTAAGCCCCCTGCTCTGCCGGGAGGGTTCGCTGGCGAGCCCCCGTGGGGGGCCCGTAAGCAGGGCCGGTGTTTGGAACCTGGCAATACGGAGCCTGCGCATACACGCAAAGACTTGGTGATAAAAGGAGGAATTCTGATGGGAAAGAAAGAATGGAAATTTGAAACCCAGATCATCCACGGAGCCCAGACGACGGAAGAGTGGAAACACGCCACGTTGGCTCCCATCTATCAAAGCGCCTCGCATCGTTTCGACACTGCGGAGGAACTGTCCGATGTGTTCGCGGGCAAGCAGCCGGGCTTCATCTACCAGCGGCTTCGCAATCCCACCAACCAGGCCCTTGAAAAAAGGATGGCCCTGCTCGAAGGAGGCAGGGAGGCGGTGGTCACCGGTTCCGGCATGGCGGCCATTACCATTGCCCTGCTCGCGATCTGCCGTGCCGGCGATGAAATCGTTTCCGGCAATTCGCTGTTCATGTCCACCTTCCTGCTTTTCAACAACGTGTTTCGCAAGTTCGGCATTGACGTCAAGCTGGTGGAGAGCGCCGACCCGGAGCAGTGGGAGGCTGCGGTGACGGAAAAGACCAAGGTCTTTTTTATGGAGACCATTGGAAATCCCAAGATGGATGTGCCTGACATCGGAAAGCTGGCTGAACTGGCCCACCGGCACCAGGTCCCGCTCGCCGTGGACAACACGCTCGCCACTCCATGGCTGTGCCGCCCTTTCGAACACGGGGCGGATATCGTCGTCCATTCCACCACGAAATACCTGAACGGCCACGGAGCGGCGGTGGGTGGCGTGGTCATCGATTCCGGCAGGTTTGCCTGGCCTGAGGAGAAGTACCCGGACTTCAAGGCGTTCAAGGAACGAAAGGGGGAACTGGCCTACATTGACAAGGTCTGGCGGGAGATCCACATCAACTTCGGAACGTCTCAGTCTCCTTTCCATTCTTACCTGACGTTGCTCGGACTGGACACCCTGGCGCTCCGGATGGAACGACACATGAAGAATGCCCGGGAGGCGGTGGATTTCTTGTGCGGGCACCCCAAAGTAAGGGAGGTGGGTTTTCCGGGACTCCCGGAGAATCCATCTCACGAAACGGCAAAGACCCTGTTTGGTGGAAGAGGTTTCGGGGGGTTGTTGACGTTCAAACTGGAGGACGAAAAGGCCTGCTTCGAGTTCATCCGTCGGCTCAAGCTCGCCTATCACCTGGCCAATCTCGGAGACTGCAAGACCTTGGCCATCCACCCCTGGTCCTCACAGTACATCAGTTTTGCCGAGGATATGCGGCGTGCCAACGGGATCTTCCCGGACCTCGTGCGCGTGTCGGTAGGCATCGAGGCGATTGAAGATATCGTTGAAGATTTCGACCAGGCCCTGAAGGCGACCTGATCCGTCTAGCCGGTCCGGGGAAGGACATACTCCGGCCTTACACCGTTCCAGGGAGAGGCTTTGCCGCAACCTTCCCTACTCCACAACTTCGACATCTGCTTCGACGAAGTCGCGGCTTTCCTCATCCCAGGCAAAGGCCCTGTGTCCGCGCACTTCGCTGCCGAACACGGATAAGACGAGGTACACGGCGTCGGGATAGGCGGGCTCCCTCCCCAGCATGGCGCGCCGCTTGTCCTCCTCTGAGAAATAGGCATCGCAGTCAATGTGGGAGTGATAAATCCCGGAAACCCTGCTACCGCTCTCCTCCAAAGAGGAGAGAAGGTTGTATTGCTCCTGCGGGTCGATGAAGTAAGCGATCCGGGAATCCTTCGGGTGTTGCTCGGGATCCTCGGCGTGCAGCCGATCCTGGATATTCCTGCACGGATGGATCCGGGAAGTCCCGCCTGGAGCCTCCGTAAGCAGGCCGCAGCACTCGGACGGATACTCTTCCTCAGCCTGCCGGCAGATCGT
This sequence comes from uncultured Thermodesulfobacteriota bacterium, assembly GCA_964609935.1. Taxonomy (GTDB): domain Bacteria; phylum Desulfobacterota; class DSWW01; order DSWW01; family DSWW01; genus CAYTRL01. The sequence goes on from CAZSUQ010000400.1 coordinate 2,105, forward strand.
GTCGAGGTCCCGTCTCTTCAGCTTCAGCATAGAACGCTCACCCTTCGGGCGTCAGCTTGTACCCGATGCCGTAAACCGTGACGATGACCTCCTGATCCGGCAGGACGGTGGCGATCTTCTTGCGAAGATTCTTGACATGGGTGTCGATGGTGCGGTCATAACCATCGTATTCATACCCCTGAACCCTGTTGACGAGTTCCGTGCGGGAGAAGACCCGGTCAGGCCGGCTCATGAAGACCTTCAGCAAGGTGAATTCATTCTTCGTAAGCTTTACGGTCTGTCCGGCGACCTCCACCTGAAAGGTGTCCGGGTCCAGCAGGATCGGCCCCACGGCCATCTGCTCTTCCTCCGGCTTGTCCCGGGTCCTGCGGAGCACGGCCCTGACCCGGGCCACCACCTCGCGGGGGCTGAAGGGCTTGCAGATGTAGTCATCCGATCCCAGTTCAAGTCCCAGGATCCGGTCCACCTCCTCCACCCTGGCCGTGAGCATGATGACAGGCACACGCCAGTTCTTGCGTATCTCGCGGCAGACCTCCGTGCCTTCCATGCCGGGAAGCATGATGTCCAGCAGGATCAGGTCCGGCATCCTCCTGCGGATCTCCGCGAGCACCTGATCCCCGCGGGACAGGCATGCAACGGAGTAACCGGCCTTCTCGAGGTAATCCTTGAGCAGGTCGGAGATCTTGGCTTCGTCTTCCACCACCAGGATGTGTTGTGAGGCCATGCCTTACTCGCTCTGATCTTTCTTATCTCTGACTGGATGGTTTTTGAGGAAATCGAACCCTGAACCTTCTTTAATCCCCGTATGCTTGCTTCAAATCTTGATACAGCCCGGCCTTGACATCAGCAAAGGGGGAGCGTGATCTGGATCGCCAGCCCTCCCAGGCTGGAATGCTCGGTTTCGATCCTCCCTTCGTGAGCCTCCACGATCTGTTTGCATATGGCCAGTCCCAGGCCGCTGCCGCCCAACTCACGACTCCTGGATTGCTCGACCCGGTAGAGCCTGTCAAAAAGGCGATCCAGGGATTCCGGCGGCACCCCGGGACCTGAATCCTCGAAACGGATCGTCAAACTCTTCCCCGTTGAGCGGGTGCTTATCTTCAGCGTACCCGGCGTGTCCGCATATCGCAGTGTGTTTTCCAGTATGTTGGAAAAGACCTGTTTCAGGCGGTCCGGATTCCCTTCTATCCTTGCATGGGGTTCCCCTTCCATGTCAACGTCGAGATGCAGCCCCCGTTCCTTTACACGACTTTGAAACAATCCAACGGTTTCGCGCAAGACCTCGATGGGATCCAGTCTCTTCTTCCGGGGCACCAGGTCCTGGGAATCCGCCAGGGAAAGAAGGTGAAGATCCTCCACCAGCCTCCCGAGCCGGATGACTTCAGCGTGCAGGGAGGACATGGATTGGGTATTGGCCTCCCGGGTTCCATCCTGCAATGCCTCGATTTCCCCTCGCAGCACCGACAGGGGGGTGCGCAGCTCATGGGAGATGTCGCTGAGCCATTGCCGGCGTATGGTTTCATACTGCTCCAGGGTCCGGGCAAGGGTATTGAAGTCCCTGCTCAGCTGGCCCAGCTCGTCTCTGGACCGAACCGAAATCCGCTGCTGAAATCGCCTGGAAATCAGTGCCTGGGTGCCTTTGGTGAGGGCCTTGACCGGGCCAAGGATCTCCCTTGAGAGAAACAGCGTGACCAGGGCCGTGAGTACCAAGGCTGCAGCGCCTGCCAGCAGGAGAAAGATGGTTTGCTTTCTCAAGAAAGCCTCTGCAAGCGGATCCGTGAAACCTTTAGCGCTGTGCAACCCGAGCCATCCGATGATCCGGTCGCCGTCCTCCAAGGGCTTCAGGGTGAACTCTTCCATGGGGTGTCGGGGGCCCGTGATTTGATCCCTATCCGCACCGAACAGGGCCAGCCGCATCCCGGTGCGGAAGGGGCCTGGCGGTACGTGTGGGGGAGGATGAGGATACGGGCCGCGGAATGGGCCGGGGTATCGGGCTTCCTCTTCTTCGGAAAACCTTCCCGGGGGATGTTCAGGAGGCCCGTCCCCTCCTTGATGAGGCGGATGGAAGGGTCGCATGTTGAACCCAGCTTCTTCCAGAAGATCGTGCCAGTCTTGAGGGTTGCCCTGCAGGGCCTCCCAGCCGCTGTTCTTCTCATGGATGCTCTTCAAACGTGCTTCGAGACTCACGAGGTTTTCGAGTTTCACACGGTTCACGTATTCCATGAAGTTTCGAAGCACGTAGCGCTGCATCCCCACCAGCAGGGCTGCGATCACGGCCGCGGTCAGGAAAGAGGCAAAAAAGATCTTGTAGGCCAGCTTCATCTTCATAGTGATCAGTTTATCGGCAGAATTGAACCTGGTTCAAGAGGTTTTGTGAATCTCCACAACCATCTCATGTTTCCTCCACATTTTCTCCTCAATCGGGCGTTATCTTACAGGCATGTGAGAGACAGAGAGGCATAAAGCAAGGCAGCAATGTCACAGGAAACCCGATCCTCGAAAAGAGAAAGGAGACGAAAATGAAAGGAAACAAGACCTTCAAAGGTTGGGGCATGATCATGATTTCAATGTTCTGCCTGAGTGGGGCTCCAGCCGCGGCTGCCGGCACCGGCCACAGGCAGGGACCTCCCCCGGGAGATTTTATTGAACATTTCGACCAGGACAATGACGGGATGGTCTCCCAGAAGGAATTCCAGGGCCCTGAGAATCACTTCGCCCATCTGGATCGAAACAACGACGGCTTCATTACAGAGGATGAAAAGCCCAAAGGACCGCCCCCGAACCCGGTGGAAACCTTTGACCGGGACGGTGACGGGAGGCTGTCCCTCAATGAGTTCCCAGGGCCGGACGAGCATTTTGAACGATTCGACAGGAACGAAGACGGATACATCGATGAGGACGAAGCCCCCAGGGGACCTCCGGGCAGATGCAGGGGACAAGGGCGCGATGAGCGCTAGGGCCAACCTCAAGAGGTGAACATCTCTCGTGTTCGTTAAAAGAGAAACAGAAGAAAGGAGCTTTGGGTTCCCCTTTAGATGTCTCGTTCAATAGAGTATAATAGTGTCTTGTCAGGCCACGTTGAACGATAACGAACCCGCACTGGGTGAAAGGATGAAAAAGATGCTTAAACGAAAACACCTCCCTGCATGGATCGGCATCCTCCTGCTGTCAGGTATGTTTCTGATGGGGCAGGACAGCTGGTCGCCAACGGAATGTATAGACAACGACGGGGACGGATACGGGAACCCGGCGTCCTCGGCTGTCTCATCCCAGGATCTTTCCCCATTTTCATCTCCGTTTATAATACCGGTGAT
>CAZSUQ010000401.1:0-5403 GCA_964609935.1 uncultured Thermodesulfobacteriota bacterium
GGCAATTCTGGGACAGGGATCCGGCCTTTGAGGTCGTCAGCCTCGGGCTCACAGGCCCGCTGGTGGCCCTGGTGCACAGAGGGTTGGCGAAACGGTGTATCTCCACGTTTGTGGGAGACGCCTATCCCACGCCGGGCCCGAATCCCGTCTACCAGAAGGCATATCGAAACGACCCTGCGTTCTTCCAGCACTGGTCCATCCTGACCCTGCCCCTGAGACTCAAGGCCGCCGCCATGAACGTCAGCGGCCTGCCCACCCTTTCCCTGCAGGGCAGCACCATGGAAAAGGAGAACGCCGGTGATTTCCGCGTGATCCCGGATCCTTTCCAGGAGGGGGCCTCCATGGGCATGGTCAGGGCGCTGACCCCGGACATCGCCTTCTTGCACGGATGGGTCTCGGACCGAAACGGCAACGCCCTTTTCACGCCCCCCTACGGCGAGGGATTCTATGGGGCCATGGCCAGCCGGAAAGGCCTGATCCTGTCGGTCGAGAAGATCGTGCCCACGGATTTCATCCGGCAACACGCCCACCTGGTCAAGATCCCCGGCTTTCTCGTCCGTTCCGTCTCCCAGGTTCCCATGGGATCCCATCCCACCGGCTTGAGCAGCCAGGGCATCCCTGAGATGGAGGCCTATGCCGACGACTACGCCTTTCTCGAGGACGTGAGACTCGCCAGCCGGGAGCCAGGGGATCTGGATGCCTGGGTCAGGAACTGGATCCTGGAGCCGCAGTGCCAGGAGGAATACCTTGAAAGACTTGGCAGGGAGCGAATCGGCTACCTGAAAGGCAAGGCAAGGAGCGATTCATGGTTTCACGAAATCCTCACCCACAAAGAACAGGTCATGCGCACGGATGGGGCCAATCCGGTCGAGCGTATGGTCCTGGGAGCGGCCAGGAAGATGGCGGACATCGTGGAGAGGAACCGTTACCGGAACATCCTCGCCGGCGTGGGGGCTGCCAACCTGGCATCCTGGCTTGCGTATCGGATCCTGCGTGAGAAGGACTACGACATCGAGGTCATGGCTGAGATCGGCTTCTATGGGTTCGCTCCCAGGCCTGCGGACCCCTTTATCTTCAACTACCGGAACATGCCCACCTGCAAGATCCTCACGGACATTGAAACCATCATGGGACACCTGGTGAGCGGAAGCAACCACAGGAACCTCGGTGCCATCGGCGCCGGACAGGTGGACCGAAGGGGAAACGTGAACTCCACGGCCATCCCCGGGAAGATGCTCCTCGTGGGTTCGGGAGGGGCCAATGACGTGGCCTCCGGATCCAATGAAACCCTTGTGGTGGTGAACCAGGAACGAACCCGATTCGTGGAAGAGGTCCCCTACATTACCAGCCCGGGCCGGAACGTGCGTACGGTTGTTTCGGATCACGGTGTCTTCGAGAAGGGCCCTGGTGAAGAAGAGCTCCGCCTCACCGGGGTGCTCTCTGTTTCCGGCAAGGAAGCGCTTGAAGAACGTGTGCGGGAAATCCGGGAAAACTGTTCCTGGAACCTCCAGGTCCGGGAACCGCTGGAGGTGCTCCCTCCTCCTGACACCGACCAGCTCAGGCTCCTCCGCTACCACGACCCCATGGGACAGTTTCTCGGGAAGGGGAGGGGCTGACGCCTCTGCTGCAGGAATTGCCCTCTTCGTAAAAATCTGTTAAATTTACCTATTTGGAACTTTTGGCGGTGTAGCTCAGATGGTTAGAGCATGCGGCTCATATCCGCAGTGTCCGGGGTTCAATTCCCTGCACCGCCACCATTCGTATCTCCAGGGAAAAAAAGATCGCACGGCGATCTTTTTTTTTGATCCGTTTTCCTTCCCTGGCCCGGGTGAGGATGAACCTACAGGCCTGGACGGAAACGGTTCGGAGGGGACGTGAAGGTACCTGCTCACTACATCAAAGTTCCACACGGCATCGTGGAGATCGACGGCTCCTACGGAGAGGGGGGGGGGCAGATCGTCAGGACGGCCCTGGCCCTGTCGGCCCTCACCGGAACGCCCTGCAGGATTCGCCATGTTCGTGCCGGCCGAGGGCGAACCGGGCTACGAGCTCAGCACCTAACTGCGATCAAAGGGCTGAAGCGCTTGTGCCAGGCAAAGACGTCTCCCCTGAAGGTGGGGTCAACCGTGATCGCTTTCGAGCCGAATCCCATTCTGAAAACAGACCTGGAACTGAACACGGGCACGGCAGGCTCTGTCTCCCTTGTCCTTCAGTCCCTCCAGCTGGCCGCCCTCGGCTCCCCGGGGCCTGTGCGCTTCCTTCTTCGAGGGGGCACCGATGTCCCGGGCGCACCGAGCTGTGATTTCGTGAAGCATGTAAAACACAAACTCCTGGCGCGCATGGGTTATCAAATCGACATGCGCATCCTGAAAAGGGGTTACTACCCAAAGGGTGAGGGGATCGTCGATATAGAGATTCATCCCCCTGAGGAACCACTCCTCAAGCCCCTCCACATGCCACAGGCCACCGAGGCCGTGAGGTCCCAGGGGATCTCGCACGCCTCGAACACCCTGGAGGCCAAGCAGGTAGCGGACCGACAGGCAAAGATCGCGTCCAAAACCCTCACAAACTTTCTGCACGTCCCGACAAAGGTGGAGGTGACCTACGGATCCACAGCCTCTGTCGGCTCGGGTCTCACCCTCTGGGCGGAAACAGAGGAGTCCGTCATGGGTGCCTCTGCCCTGGGAAAACCGGAGAAAACATCCGAGCAGGTTGCCGAGGAAGCAACGGACCGTCTGCTCAGGACCTATCACTCGCATGCATCCGTGGACCCCTGGCTGGGGGACCAGATCCTTCCCTACATGGCCCTTGCAAGGGGACCTTCCCTGATCAGCGTACCTCGCTTGACGCGTCACATGAAAACCAACATGTGGCTTGTACAGCAGTTTCTGAATGTGTGGTTTTTCTGTGAGCAGGAAGACCAGCGTGTTCGAATCCACTGCCGGCACAGGGAGAACTCCCCGGAGGCCTGACGCATGCGGAAGGAGCTGCAAAAAGAGGCCGCAGAACACCTTCGGAAACATCCTGCAGTACAGCAGGTAACGGCCCTGCTGCCCGAATGGACGGACCGACCTTTTTATCTTGTGGGCGGTGCCTTGAGGGACTGCCTGCTTCGTCGCCCCATCCTCGATTTCGATTTCGTGTTGCAAGACGATGCGCAAATCCTGGCCGAGTCCCTTTCAGAGAAACTCGGCGCCCGGTATGTTCTCCTGGACGAACAGTGGGGCGTAGCGCGTCTGATCTGGCGTCACAACGCTTTCCATGAACCGGTTACCCTGGATTTTGCCACCATGCAGGGGACCACGATCCAGGAGGATCTGTTGCGCAGGGATTTCACCCTCAATGCCCTGGCCCTGCAACTCCCCTCGATCCGGAACGATGATGCCGTCCCTTTCCTGGATCCTGCCGGGGGCCTTAAGGATCTGGAAGCCCGAAGAATCCGAATGGCTCGTCCTCTCGCATTGCAAGCGGATCCGGTTCGAATGCTTCGGGCATTTCGCTTAGCAGCTGCCCTGGGGTTCAGGATCGAACCCTTGACCCTCGAAGCGATCCGCAAGGAGAGGGAAGGGCTTTTACGATCCGCTGCCGAACGGATAGGGGATGAGCTCTTCAAATTCCTGGCTTGCAGGGGGAACCATGCCTATCTCGTGGACATGGATCGTTGCGGGCTTCTCTCTGTTCTTGTTCCTGAACTGGACGCATTGAAAGGTCTTGCACAGGGGCCTTATCATCATCGGGATGCATGGGAACACACCCTGGAGACATACCGATACCTGGAGCAGGGTCTCGAAATGGGGTTCGAACCGCTTGCCCGCTGGGAGGCACCGATCCAGGGATGGATGCACGAAGAAAAACGGAGGGGCCCATTACTCAAGCTCGCCGCCCTTCTCCACGATATCGAAAAACCCCATGCTCGCAGCGTGGACCCGGACGGGACCGCCCATTTCTACGGTCATGCACGTTCAGGCGCAGAGACAGCCGCACGCGTTCTGGAGAGGGTCAGGGCCAGCCGGGCGGATCAGGAGAGGATGAGATGCTGGGTCCAATACCACATGGGGCCTCTCCACCTCCTGCATGCCCGCAAGGGGGGCAAATTGACCGAACGGGCAAAGATCCGCTTCCTCCGCAGGCTCGGTCACAACGGGGTGGGTGTCATGCTCCTCGCCCTGAGCGACCTTTGCGCAACTCGGGGTGCCCGGATGACAGAGGATCACCGCACCGCCTATGTACAGCTCCTGAACAACCTCTTCCACCTCTTCGTGCACAAGGATGCAGCCTCCCTTCGAACCAAACCCATGCTGAACGGGAACGAACTGATGGAAGCTCTCGAACTGCCTCCAGGCCCTCTGATCGGCCGCCTCCTTCGTCTCCTGGAGGAAGCAAGGATTCAAGGTCAGATCCAGGACAGGTCCTCGGCCCTGGATCTCGCTCGATCCCTACTTGCAGAACTCGATCCGTAAGGCGTTCGTTTCCGCCACGGCCGTACGCTCGACACGATCCTGTCATGCCTTCAAGGCGGATATTGATGATCCCGGGCTCTTCAATTCCACCCCAAACCGAGAAGCCGCACCCAGGGCGGGATCCGATAGAATCCCATCCGGTTCGTATGATGGATCAAGGCTGATGAAAAGGCCTTCTTCCGGTAAACGGGGCCAAGGGCTGCCCGCCATTTCTGCTCGTAACGTGCCAGAGAGGTTACAGAAAGATCCATACTACGACCTTGTTGAGCGTATACGGGTCTGATAAACTCCTGCTGGTAGGGTATGCGTCATCTCCCACGCCCTTTCTCCCCATCACGTTTCATTCCTTTGACAGGAGAGGCTAGCCGGATGAGCAGGGTTCACATCGTAGAGGTCCAGGAGGACCTTTCCACAGCCACGGCCAAGCTCTTTGAGCCCTTTGGAGGCGCAAGGAGCATTCTTCAGGGAAAGGAAGAGGTTTTCGTCAAGATCAACGCCGTAGAACTGAAACCTCACTGCTACACGCCTCCCGATCTCATCGAATCACTCGTCAAGGTTCTCTTTCAGGAAGGGGCCCGCAGGGTGTATGTGATGGACAACTGCACCCAGGGGAACTTCACGCGCCTGGTTTTCCACGCCACTGGAATCACCCGGGCAGTGAAACGCTCGGGCGCGGTCCCTCTCTATCTTGACGAGGGTCCGGAGGAGACGGTCCGGATAGGAACCCTGGACGGCAAGACCGGTGCCGCCCGACCCTACGAACAGGAGGAGGTCAGGTTTTCGAAGATCGTGGCGGACAAGCTCATTCGCCACCGCGAGTCGGTTGCCTACATCAATGTTCCGAAATTCAAGACCCATTGCATGACCCTGGTCACCCTGGGGATCAAGAACCAGTGGGGGTTCGTCGCCCAGGGGGATCGCATCGCGGATCACAACGATCTAC
>CAZSUQ010000402.1:0-5403 GCA_964609935.1 uncultured Thermodesulfobacteriota bacterium
GGAGAGCTTCTCCCCCGGCGGGGCTTCAAACGTTGCAAACAATATTTGCGCCCTTGGCGCTGGGGTGGAGGTTTGCGGCATCATCGGGAAAGATGGTTACGGGCGCATGTTGATGGACCTTCTGGAAGAAAAGACCATGGGTGTTCAGGGCGTTGTACAGGACGACACGCGGCCGACTACATTGAAGACGAGAATCGTTGCCCACAAACAGCAGGTCGTCCGCGTGGACAGAGAGGATGTCCGCGACCCTTCCCCCGACATCCTGCAGACCTTGAAGGGAAGGATAGAGGATCTCCTCTCTCAGGTGGATGCCATGATTCTCGAGGACTACGGGAAGGGAGTCCTCCAGGCCGAACTGTTGAAAGAGATCCTTCCTCTGGCCAGGAAGATGGGAAAGATCGTGACCGTGGATCCCAAAAAGGATCATTTCATGTATTACCGCGGCGTCACCGCGATTACACCGAACCGGTCCGAAGCGGAATGGGCTGCGGAGATACAGATCAAGGATGCTTCCAGTCTTTACGAAGCAGGGAAAAAGCTGCTCGAGAAGCTCGATTCCGAGGCGGTTCTCATCACGCTGGGAGAGAAGGGCATGTGTCTGGTGGAGAAAGGGGCTCCGCCGCTGGAGATCCCGGCTCTCGCACGCGAGGTCTATGATGTGTCCGGTGCCGGGGACACGGTTATCGCGGTCTTCACCACGGCGCTGGTTGCAGGGGCAACGCTCAAGCAGGCCGCCATGCTCAGCAACATTGCAGGAGGCCTTGTGGTGGAAAAGCTGGGCACGGCCACCGTGGACTGTGATGAACTGAGAAAACGAATGCGGGAGCGTTCTTCCTGAAAGGGATCCAGGAAAGGGTCATCTCGGCGGGCCGAGTGCTGCCCGGTACGCATCCAGAAGGGGTTGTTCCGAGTGTTGCCAGCTGAGGACCTCTTCCACGCGGTTTCTTCCGATTTCCCCCAGTTTGTTCCGGAGCTCAGCATCGTCGGCTAAAAGAAGAATCTTGTCGCCGAGATCTTCCACGAGGTTCGGCCTTGCATAAAGCGCGGCATCTCCTCCCGAGTACCTGGTTTCCGGCAGATCAAAGGCGACCACAGGCTTTTTCAAAGCCATGTATTCCATGACCTTGTTCATGGTTGAAGCGTCGTTGAGCGGGTTGGACGGGTCCGGTTGCACGCAGATATCGCAGGCATTGAGGGTGGCAAGCATCTCGTTATCCGGGAGCCTGCCTGTGAACCGGCACATGTCCGAGAGGTTCCACTCCTTGCAGGAACGAAGCAACTCCGAGGTTGCATCCCCGGCACCGACGAAAACAAAAGAGAGATCCTCCCTTTTTCTTTCCTCCTTGATGTATCTGGCGGCCCGGAGAAGGTAGTCCACACCGTCCTGCGGGTTCATGTTGCCAAGGTAGCCCACAAGGACCTTGCCCGCAACCTTCCGTGCGGGATCCCCTTCAGCGGGACGGAACTTGTCCAGGTCCGGCCCGTTCCTGACAACAAAGACCCGGTCTTCAGGGACGCCTGCACGCTCCATGTCGATGCGCTTGTAGGATTGGTTGGTGGCCACCACCACGTCAGCGAGCCTAAGGGTTCGGCGCTCCATCCACAAGAGAACGTTCTTCACAAAGGGCCTCGCGCCTTTGAAACGTGAAAGATAGAGCTCCGGACAGAGATCATGATGGTCGAAGAGGAAGGAGACCCTGAACGGCTTGTACAGGAGGGCCAGGAGGAAAAGGATATCGGGCGGGTTGCAGGCATGGAAGATATGAAACCCGTGGCGAACAAAGACCCACAGCGTGAGAAGGCCCCCTTTCAACAGGGAAGACGTGTACTCGAACAGATGCCCGACAAAACCGTCCGACGGGGCCCATTTCCTGTATCGGTAGACGTGGACGCCGTTCTGTCTGTCATGGACCTTCTCTCCCGGATAGCGAGGGCAGATGACCGTTACCTGAAGCCCGGCCCGGGTCAGGGTTCGCACCTCACGCTGAACCCTGTTGTCGAGAAGGTAGGATCCGTCTTCGATGAAGATCAAGCCTTTTTTACCATGAAAGTCCGTCATAGGCTGCCTTGGTGTTGGGATTCCGGGTTATGCGTATGAGATCGATGAGGATCTGATCGGGGCGGGCACGGCGGAGGGCCTTCTCGTGGGATTTTGCGTGGTTCCCGATGACGATCACCTCGGCATGGCTGAGAACCTCGTCCAGCGTGTCGGTCAGAAGCGATGCAAGATGGGGGAGGTGGGTTTCCATGTACTCCCTGTTCGCCCCATGGATCCTGGAAAGGGACACGTTGCGGTCATAGATCATGACTCCGTACCCTTTGCCAAGGAGTGCTTCCACCACATCCACCAGCGGGCTTTCTCTCAGGTCGTCGGTGTCGCCCTTGAAGCTCAGGCCAAGGAACCCGATCTTCTTCTTCCCGGTTTCCATGATCCGTTCCAGGGCGATCCGGACCTGCTCCCGGTTGCTCTCCTGGACCGCCGCAAGGAGCGGGACCGGTAGGTCCCTTTGTCTGGCCCGATAAACCAGGGCCCGGAGATCCTTGGGAAGACAGGAGCCTCCAAAGGCGAAACCGGGCTTGAGATAGTTACCGCTGATGTTGAGCTTTGTGTCCTTGCAGAACAGGCTCATGACCTGATGGCTGTCGATCTGATGCGCTTTGCAGATTCTGCCCACCTCATTGGCGAACGCGACCTTCAGGGCGTGAAATGCATTGTCCACGTACTTCACCATCTCGGCTTCAGGGATACCGGTTCGAAGAAGCGGGGCGGGAATGCCCTCGTACATGCTTCCCAGAACCTCCCCATCCTCGGCATGGCATTCTCCGATCACGGTCTTCGGCGGGTGGTGGAAATCGTGAACAGCGCTCCCTTCGCGAAGGAATTCCGGGTTATAGCAGATTCCGAAATCGCGATGGACCTTCTTGTGGGAAGCCTTCTCAATCGAGGGGACATCGACGTTCATGGTGGAACCGGGCAGGACCGTGCTCCGGACCGCCACGAGATGCCTTTCTTCCTTCCCCTTCATCACGCGTCCAATGTCCTCGGCCACCTTCTTCACGTAGGTGAGGTCGAGATCGTGGTTCTTCTGGCTCGGCGTGCCCACGCAGATCAGGGACAGAGAGGTGTCCAGAACGGCTTCGGACGCATCGCAGGTAGCCTTGAGCCTCCCTGCATCCCTCCCTTCCAGGAGGAGTGGATCCAGTTCCGGTTCCACAAAGGGGGCCTCGCCCTGATTGATCCGTTCCACCTTCAGGGGATTGACGTCTACCCCGATCACGTGATGCCCGTTCCTTGCAAGACAGGCCGCTGTGACGGATCCCACATAACCGAGCCCGAATACACTGATTCGCATGATCGAACTTCTCTTCCAGTATTCTTCAGGGTTTTGAATTTACGAAATACCATACGTTGGAGGCCTTTTCCACCCTAACAATCGGCCGTTCAGACGGAAATCTTACTTGTCGGCGAAAAAACATCTTTTTTCACCCCTTCAAAAGGATCCGGGTTTCGTATGTGGTGCTGCCTGCAGAGGTGTCCTCGCCCGTGATGGTATAAGAGGGGGTCTTTCGGCCGTACCATGAAGAAAACCAGCCGAGGATGGGCTCCGTCTGTCCCCGGGCGATACGGGTTGTGAATCGCGCATCCAGGGCCAGCCCGATCTTCTTTTCCCCACGGCGGATCCAATGCACGCCTTTGTCGCTTTCTGAAACAAGTTCGCACTCCGGGGCCAGGTGAAAGAAAATCTCCACCCTGTGCTCCCTTTTTGCCTGGATTTCGTCCCGAATGACCAACCATTGTGTGCCCGGGTTCAGACGGATCTCCCGGGTGTGAAGGACCGGATCCTCCAGCCGTTCGTACCCGTTATGGGTGGCCCGGACGAAGGGCGCTTCGTCCTCTGCGTTCCATTCGATGTCCGAGCACATGGCCTTGTTTATCCAGAGAAAGTTACCTCCGGAGGCCGAGAGATCCATCCCGTCGATGCGGATCGTGTTGTGGGATGAGGTGCCGCGGAAATAGCCTCTCCATTCATCGCCGGCTCGGTACGTGTAGGTCCCTGGATCCACGAAGAAAGGGAGTCCGTCAATGCTCAAAACAAAGCTCAGCGTGTCCGCGTGCCCGTGGCCTGCCATGGGTTCCATGCCCATGGGGCCTGCATCGAACTGGAGGAAGATCTCCTCCTGAGCAGGCTCAGAGGTCCGGAGAACGTAGGTCCCAGCCTCGAGAAACGCCCTGGAAGGGGGCCTCCCGGAGGCATCCGCCTTCTCCTTGAGCTCGCTGAAACGCTTGTCCGCAGATGCTCCGAGCAGAAGCAGGGTCTTGGTGTCGGGCCGGTGGATGTTTTGCAGGTAGTGAGGCTTTTCAAAGAGGATCGCGCCCGTGGCAAGCAGGGACCTGGCGTTATCGTAATGAGGGTCCTCGAACACGAGGCAGCGACCCGCATCGTTGTCCCCAAGGTCAGGCCGCCACCCTTTACCGTCCTGGGTTTCGAACAAATAACGGATCATGGCTTCCAGCCGTTGCCAGTAGGGCAGGGGGAATTCGATCCGGTTCATCCGTCCCAGCAGGGCAGGCAGGAGAAAGAGGTCGGTGGCGAATTGATGATAACCTGAGCTGAGTTCAATGTAAGAACCCTCCGGATGGACCAGCTCATGAATCTCGGTTGTCAGGATACGGTAGGCGTCTCCCATCCACCTGGAGCGTTCAGAGTCACGGGCGAAGAGGAGGGCCGCCGTGAACAGGCCGGAAGCCTCGCCCACAAGATGGTTCCCGCGCGAGGAATACAGGGAGAAGTTTCGGTGAACAAACCTGCAGTGTTCTCCCAGTGAACGGAAAAACGAATCCGGTAGTTCCTCCCCGCCGGCCCTCAGCAGAAAAAAGGTCCAGGACCAGGAGATCAGGCGGAGAGCGGCTTCAAGTGCGCTCGTCCAGTTTATGCCGATGGGGTAGGGGTTCTCCTCGATCCAGTCCCTGATCTGGTCCTGTACCTCTTTTGCGTAACGTTTTTCCCTGGTCAAAACAAAGGCCAGACCCAGAAGGGGAAGGTGTTGATGCCGGTTGAGTTCCCAGATGTACTTCACGTCTCCTGCCTGCTTTGGGTCTCGGTAATCGAGGCGGATCGCAGGCTTGTGGGGAGCCTCGATCTTCTGGACCGGATTATAATGCCACTTGAGAGGGTTCCCCATGTAGAAACGATCCAGCCCGAGGAACGTGAAGCGGTGTTCGCACAGGGCGTCTGCTTCGGACCGGATGGAGGCAAGTCGGTCCTGGCTTTCCAGGCCCGGGCTGTCCCATTCTCCCGGATCCCAGAAAAAGGTTGTCCTCATGCCCGAAGGCTTCGTCTCCCAGGACAATGTGCTGGCAGCGTGCCGGTGGCCGCTGCGGCCGGGGAAGGTCCCTTCAAC
>CAZSUQ010000403.1:0-5400 GCA_964609935.1 uncultured Thermodesulfobacteriota bacterium
CATACACTTGCTCAGGACCCGCCTGATAAAGGCGTAGAGATCCACTACGGGGTGGTAGGTGGGTATCTTTTCCAGGATGCTCAACCCAAACCCGTGAACGGAGGCGAACTTTCTGAGCTTGAAGCTGATTCACTTGTCGCACACGAAGCATGAGTCCGGGTGGATGGCAAGCATGAGCTCGAGCACCACCCGCCGGTTCTCAAGCACCCTTGGGGACCTGGTGTTCACAACCATGCCCGGAGCAATGGGTGTCACACACGAGGCCAGGAGCCTGCCGGATTTTTCTTCTTCCACGATGCAGACGCGGCACGCCCCCAGGGGGCTCAGGTGGGAGTCGTAACAGAGGTGGGGGATTTCGATTCCGACTTCAGCGGCCAGTTCCAGGATGGTCATCCCCGGGTGACCGGAGACCTCGGAACCGTCCAGGGTGATGGCTATGGTGGATTCCACCGGATCTCCTCCTCGCCAGGTTTGTGGCTTTTGCGTTCGGCTTCCAACCGTCAGCTTTGGGCCAAAGCCCATGTTGCGAAGAGGGAGGTGCGAAATTCCGAGGTGTTGATTCAGAATATCAACAACGTTCCAGGATCCGCGTTGGTGATACCCTCCTTTCCGGCTGACGGCCGACGGGCCGACGACACATGGTTTGGTTTACAGGGTTGAAAGTTTTGCCGCATCCAGGAACTTGGGTACCTTTGCATACCAGCCTACAGGGATGATGTGGATCCCCTGGCAAAGATCCTTCAGTCCGCCCACCAGCTCGGTGAAGATCTCGATGCTCGCCTTCAGCTTGTCGGGCGCTCGGGTGAGCTTGTCCACGATGCGGTTCGGGACATTGATGTTCATGTGTTTGCCCACGAAGCGCGCCATCTCCCCGGTCCTCAGGAGCATGACCCCTGCGAGCACGGGCACGCGGAACGGCTCCACCTTGCGCATGAAATCCTTGAACTCGTCAAGATCGAAGACGGGTGGGGTCAGGAAGTACCGCGTTCCGTGGGTGACCATGGTCTCCATCTGCCGGAGCTCCTGGTCCGGTGTCCGCTTCCCCTGGGATGGGTCCACCCCTGCGCCCAGGCAGAAGTTGAGCGGCATCCCGATGTCCTGTCCCTTGGTGTCCATCCCCTCTTTGAGGGTTTCCATGACCGAGAAGAGCTTGGCGGAATCCACGTGGAAGAACATCTTCTCTTCCTTGGATACACCCGAGATCATGTAGTCCTCGCCCCCGAAGACGAGAACATTGTCGATCCCGAGCTGGTGGGCCTTCATCAGGTCCGCCTCCAGGTTGGGCCGGTGCTTGCCCCGGGTCGTGGTCTGGTAGATCGTGTCGAACTTCTTTTCCTTGAAGGTCTGTCCCATGCTGAGGGAGTCAACCGCCTTGGGAGGTTTCTTGAACTCGGGTATGGTCAGACAGTCCACGCGGCCGCGGATGCAGTCCAGGTCCTTGAGCAGGCTGTGCATCTCCTCGTCGATGGTGGGTTGGATCTCGATCGTTACGACAAAAGGGTTTTTCTCCAGCTTCTCTTGGAAAACCATGGGGTAGCCTCCTTTGTTTTTTGCCGGTGCGGCCCAACGGCTCGATCCGGCAAAGGATTCTTTGGAAAGGCTACTGGGGGCTTCCGGCAGCCTGTGCGCCCTCCCCGGGGTAGAGCAGGCGGGCAATTTCCTGCTTCAGCTGCTCCAGCGGGAGCGGCTTGGAGAAACAGAGGTCCGCACCGTATTCCCGCATCTTCTTGTAGCTCTCCTCGTCCAGGTAGCCCGACAGTACGATGATCTTGATATGCCCGGTTTCCTCGGAGGATTTGAGCTTCCGGCAGACCTCGTACCCGTCTATGTCCGGCATCATGATGTCCAGGATCAGCAGGTCCGGCTTGAAATGACTCACCTGGATGCCGGCCTCGAACCCATCCGAGGCATAGATCACCTCGTATTCATGGGGGTCCTCTTCAAGGCCTGCCGTGATGGTCTCCACGATCACCTGGTCGTCGTCTACCACGAGGATCTTTTTCATCTTCCTGCCCTCCTCCTTCTTTTCAGAGGAACCTTCGAACACGGGCATATTGTGCTTCCTGGTGAAGTCTTCCAGGTCGGACCTCTTGATACGCCTGTGTCCGCCCGGGGTTCTGTATGCCTCCAGCTTGCCTGCCTCAATCCAGTTGACAATGGTCTGCGGTGAAACCTGAAGGAGTTCACTGACCTGGTGTACGGTGAATACGCTGGTGTCTGTTTTGATCTCGCTCATCCTCTTTTCCGCTCCTTCCAGAATCAACAATAGCCACAACAACCAAATAAACTATAAATCCACAATTAATCCTAAAAACCAAAATAGCCAAAACTCCAGGATTTGTCAAGGGAAAAATTGGAATTTTTTGAGGAGGCGTTTACAGCCTAAAAAACAAAGTATTTCAAATAGTTATCAAGAAGGCAGCCTGAGGAATGCGTAGATGGAAGGCAGGTGACACTGCTTGGAGGAATGCGCTTTTGTCCTGAAGCAGAGAGATGCTTTCAGGTATCATCAGGTTTTTTTGTAAATAATCTGAGACCTGTGCATCAAAACTCTGCCTGTTTTCGATAGTATACATATAGAACTATTTTTTTAAAGAAACCCGAACAAGGGGGGAGCCAAATGAGAGAACGCCTCGCCATCTTTTCAGTGTCCGTTATCCTTGCCTTTGCCGTTGGAATCAAGGCCGGCCATGCGCAGTACACGAATGGAAATGAAGTCTTTTTCTATGACGGCACAACGATAACGCAGATCACCGACAACCTGTATCATGACGGAGGGGCCCGGATAATAAACGATGCAGGGCAGTTCGCATGGTTGGGTTGGGATGGAGACAGCTTAGAGATATTTCTTTACGACGGGGCGAGTACGATTCAAGTTACGGACGATGGCCATGAGAACATGTTCGGCCCATACCTCAATAATGCGGGAATGGTGGCTTGGACCGCCCAACCCCCTGATGGCGATGATGACGAGGTGTACCTTTTTGATGGCACAACAATAACAAGACTCACGGACAACAGCGACCAAGATGTGCATCTGGATATGAACGACAGTGGAGCGCTGGTCTGGGAAATCGGCGGTGGCAATATCTTCCTGTATGACGGAACGAGCGTGAGCCAAATCGCAGTCGCCGGTGCGTGGAGCCTGCCCAAGATAAACAACAGCGGCCATGTCGTCTGGAGCGACGACGCTGTTGACGACGCCGAAAGCGACGACGAAATCTTCCTCTATGACGGCACCACAACCGTACGGCTCACCGACAATGTCTGGTACGATCGGGAACCCGAGATCAGCAACGGCGGCCATGTGGTCTGGATTGCCAATGGCGACACTATCGGAAACGACTATGAGGTTTTTCTCTATGACGGTACAACGATCGTGCAGCTTACGGACAACGATTACATTGACGATCACCCTGATATCAACGATAGCGGCCAGGTTGCATGGCTAAGCGATGTGCCTGGTACGATGGAATACGTTCTCCTCTATGACGGCACAACGACTGTCCAGCTCTCAGACGACTTGGGGTATTGCAATCGTCCGAAGATAAACAACAGCGGGCAAGTGACCTGGACGAGACGTCCTGCCGGATTGGGAGACCTGTATTGGTACGAAGTTTTCCTCTACGACGGGACCACGACAACCCAGATCACGAACAACATGTATTATGAGGCAACCCCGAACATCAACAGCAGCGGGCAAATCGTTTGGAGAGGACAGCCCTGCCGGGACGAGGACGGAGACGGCTACGGCTACTTCGGGAATCGAGACTGCGACTATCCAGAGCAAGACTGTGACGACAGCAACCCGGACGTGAATCCGGGAGCCACCGAATCCTGCAGCAACGGCATCGATGACGACTGCGACGGCCTCGTGGACAATGCCGACCCTGACTGTCCCTGCCTGGACGGTGACGGTGACGGTTACGGGGACCCGGCGAACACGATCTGTGTCCATCCTGAGCAGGACTGCGACGACAGTAACCCGGACGTGAACCCGGCAGCCGTCGAGGGTCCCTTTGGGGATCCCACCTGCAGCGACCTGCAGGACAACGACTGCAACGGTCTGATCGACCAGGATGATCCGCCCTGTTTCACCTGCGTGGACCTGGATGGGGATGGATATGGGGATCCCGGCAGCACCGGCTGTGAACACCCGGGGCAGGACTGCGACGACGTCAACCCGGATGTGAATCCCGGAGAGGTGGAGATCCTGAACAACGGCGTGGACGACGACTGTGATCCGGCAACGTCCGACGTGGCGGACATGTCTTCGGGCTGGCAAGTGGTCAATGTCGCGGGCGACTCCCCGGAAGAGGGTGTTTCACTGGCGCTCACGAGCTCGGGTGCACCCCGGATCGCCTACATCAACGGCAACGACATGCTGAAATACGCCCTCTGCGACAGCGGATGCATGGATCCGGCCAACTGGACCGTCATCGAGCTCGGGACGGCGGATATGAGCGGTTTCTCTGGTTTCGTCGTGCCGAACCTGGTCATCGGGCCGGATGATACGGCACATATCCTTTATGGGGTCACGGGCTCGTACACCACCTGTGCCGGGGGTTGCTCAGACCCCGGGGCATGGACCGCGCCTGTGGACATCTATTGTGATGCCGGTCTTGGGTCGCTTCCCGCCACGGCACTTGCCCTGAATCCTGACGGGAAGCCACGTGTAAGCGCCCTGGGATTCTCCTATGGACAATGCGACGTAGACTGTCACGACCCGGCGAACTGGACGTCCTCTCCCACCGGACTCTACGATGTCGTCGGTCTGTTGTATCCCGGCCACAATTCGATGGCCGTTCACACGCTGCCGGCCGGAGAGGAGAGGCCGCGAATCCTGAGTCACTGGTTCTGGGCGTCGGGAGGGGGGATGAGTTACTATGCGCACTCCTACTGCGACGGGAACTGTACGGAGACATCCAGCTGGGTCCATGATCCGGGACCGCACGCCTATTTATATTCTTACGTCATCCCCCTGGAACTCGATTCGAACGGCGACCCTCACATCGTGATTTCTTCGAGCTTGTTTTATCCCGAAGTTGAAGCCATTTACGAACATTTTGGGATCACGTTCGAGAACAGAAATGCGGTCTCTCTCGAGTTGTCGCCTTCCGACGCCCCCCGGATGGCCATGGTGGATACATCCGGCGCGCTCGAATTCGCGTCCTGTGACACGGATTGCGACCAGCTTGCCAACTGGACCTTCAAGAGTGTCACCTCAGAGGTCTCTGATATTGACGTGCCCGGTGTAAAGAGCAACCTTGACCTCGCCCTCGACCCGTCGGATCAGCCGTTCATTGCCTACAGGTATGAGGGGCTGCTTCGTTTTGCCACGACCACGGACACGCCTCCCCCCTGGGGGGCGGATCCGCCGCGACAGGCCTCGAGGCACGT
>CAZSUQ010000404.1:0-5392 GCA_964609935.1 uncultured Thermodesulfobacteriota bacterium
CTCCCAGAATTCCTTTTTGAGGAGCTCGTCAAGGGCGCTGGGCTCATCCGTGTTCTCCCCTGGTTTGATATCGAAATCGCTGCTCTCACTCGACAGGCCGAGAAAGCCGGTGACCCGCCTCTTTCGATGAAAGTCCCGGACCCTGTTCAGCGCGATCCGGTAAAGCCAGGTCCCGAAAAGCCCGGGATCCTTCAGCCTCGAGATGCTTCGAAAGGCCTGAAGGAAGATCTCCTGGGTGAGATCCTCCGTGTCGGGCCTGGATTGTGTCCGATAATACACCATTCTGAAGATCATCCCTTTATGCAAATTCACGAGCTGCTCAAAGGCGTGGCGGTCTCCGTCCCTGGCCCTCTCTACAAGGATCGCCGTAGATGCTCGGAAGGCGTCTTTTTCTTCGTCAGGTCCTGAATTCGGCATCACGTCTGGCTTCTATTTGTTCCGAGGGCCTGTCACGGTGCCTTTACCCTTTAAGACGAAGGAACACGGTGAATTGTCTACAAGGCGAAACCGGGATCCAGAAACGCTTTTTCTTCCGTTTTTTTACGATTCCGTCCTGCCCGCATATTGCATGAAACTTCGTGGCAAGAGATGTGAAAGCAAGCCATATGCGGGCTACTGAAGGAGGTCGTCCAGGAGCCGGTACATGAGGCGCATCCCCCTGGTGAACAGATCCGGAACCGGCGGCGGGCCGGGCCGGACTTCCACGTCGAACCATGCTTCCGGGTCCGGAAGGGAATCCGCGCCGGTAAAGGAGAAGACGTTCACGCGGTTGAGCCCTGCGGACACGGCTGCGCCAAGATCGGGCAGAATTTCCTCTGGCAGGTTGTAGTTGTCATAGGCACCGTCCTGGCCGACGATCCCCAGGGAAAGGACGGACCGTTCGCCGAACACCTCCACGGCGTCCTTTGCATAGGTGTAGACGAGGTCTGTTCCAAAGGGGAATCCGGTGATTCCGGTCATCTCGGTCCTGTAGACCATGAAGTCCACGTCGTCCCATGTCTCTGAGAGCAGCGGGTGTATGGGGCAATTGAGCGCATCCTGCAGGGAGGCGTCCCCGTCCTCCAGGTCGTCGAGAACCGAGGGGAAGGTCACCACATGGACCTTGAAACCGTGGTCGTGGCAGTGTTTGACGAGGTCGTCAAATTTTTCCAGGGCCTGTTCGTAGGCAGGCCGGTTCAGCTGCGCCAGCAACAGCCCGAGGGCCAGAAAATACTGCCCCTCCCTCAGGTATTCGTTCAGCTCGTTCAGAAACTGGACAGAGGGTTCCATGTCCACGGTGATCCAACCCAGGGGGAGCGATGCCTCCCCCACCCAGCGAATCAGGTCCTTCACCGTGTCCGAGAACAGATCCACGTTCTCTTCATTGGGGTAGTAGCCGTCCTGGTAGTCGAGCAGAATCCAGGGCCTCAGCTCCACTCCGTGATGAGCGGCAGATCGTATGAGGTCGGCGATCTGAGGGTCACGCGCTTCGATCTGGTCCTGGTCCACTGCGATATAGATGGACACGTCCTTCTCCGCCATGATGGGTAGCCATGCGGTCAAATCCTCGTAGCCGATGCTCTTGGGGTGTGCCCAGTAGCCGAGCTTGGGTCGCACGGGCTGGCAGGAACAGAGAAAGGCGCTGAGAAGTACCGGGATAAGACAGGTGGTCGCTCCGATTTTCAATGACACCTTCTCAGAACGAGTGAATAGGGATTCCCTGGACCGTAGAAAGAAAAAACGTTTCACGTTCCCTCCTTTCCGGATGAGCCATCAGGCCCGAAATCGCTTCACACCATTGGCTTCCCTGATTTCTACTTTCCGTTTGCATCCCAGTAATTCCGGGCAGGGGTTTCGAAGTCCAGGGTCAGCCTTCGGCCCTGGTGCTCCAGGGTGGTCACGTTCTGACCAAAAGGCTGGTGACAGTACGGGTTGTCCCATCGTGCATAGGGACCGAGATCCACCTCAAGGCCGCCCACGGTCATGGGCCCTTCCCAGCCCACCACGACCTCCCCCTGGCTTGGGGAGTCGTAACGTACCTCACCGTTGACGGCAATGTCCGCGTTCGAGATATCCTCCACAAACTGCGCAAAGGACCCGTTGTGATCCGCGTCTCCCAGCTCCACGATCCACACGTTCTCCTTCACATCGGCAATGAGCTCGTAGTCGTTCTCCTGTGACCATTCCGTGGGGTGTTGAGAGTAGAGCGCCACGTAGGCATCGCCCTTGCGCCCCAGGGTCCAGTTGCCGGTCTCTGCCATCTCGTCGAACTCGGTCCTTGGAAAAAAGGCGTGGCTGTAGTCGGTGAACAGGATCTCGTCCAGCAGGGGAATCCTGGGCCGGCGGTACTGGATCACGCCCACGTTCTCGTGAAGGGTGGCCCGCGGCAGGAATCCTCCTGTCCAGGGGCCTGCCATGTAGTCGTCCTCAAAGCCCCCGGGATAGGTGGTGAACACGTAGGCGTCCCTGTCCAGCGTGGCTTGCCAGATGTGTGTCTGCGCGGCCCACATGCCCGGTTTGAAGTCCTGGGCGCCGGAGAGCTGGTAGTCAGGCGTACGGTAGGTGTAGGTGTTTACGGATTCGAGGACCACGCCCCTTGCCATGGCTTCAAAGGTCTCCGCAACCGTCTCCAGAAAAGGGCTTCCAACGAAAATCCGTAGAAACTTGATATCCTTCCAGATAAATCCGTCCCACATGGTGTAGTCTTCAATCATCTGGAAGGTCCCGGTAACCACCTGTTGAGGCATGTACCCGGTCATGCCCCACCAGAACATGACATCCCGGTGGTCCTCATACCCGATGCCGTAGCCCGGCCCGTCCTCGAGGTCGATGCTGTCCCGCTGCCGGTGTTCGAAGGAAGGGGACGCATGCGTTGCCGTCTCTTCCAGGATCCTCGGCGGGCAGTAGTTCCTGCTCGTTGCCAGAAATGCGCCGGAGAAGTTGCCCGTGGATTTGTAGCCCCCCAGGCCGAGCATGATATAGGCCGCCTCCCGCGTGGAATCCGCCAGCCCTTCCCCCAGGTTTCTCTGGTAGGTACGGCCATGGGTCGTGGCAAAATAGCCCTTGTAATAGTTGCACGCCATGTCAAAGGCGATCAGGTCCAGTACCATGGCCGCCTTGAGGCGCAGCACCGCATCCTCTGCAAAGTCCACCAGGTTGATCAGCGGCGGCATGTCCTCATTGAAATAGGTGTTGGAGTGCCATTCCGAGAACCCGAACATCCCGCGGAAGTCGATCCAGCGGTGGAGCAAAGGCAGGGCGTGTTCCACATGCTCGCTGCCCGTCATGCCGGAGTTGGGGAACACGGTGTCAGGGAAGAGCTGTCCGGCCATGAGCTCTGCCGTGTGAAAAAGGATCTGGTGATTCTCGGACCACCAGCACATGGTGTCCGGCCCTGGCTCCTCGTACCAGTACTTGAAATTCAGAACTGCCTCCTCCATCTCCCCGCGAAGACCGTCAGGGAGCGTGGGGTTGGCACGGTCGAAATAGAGCAAACGGATCACGGAGTTGAAATCAAAGTCCGCCGTGTCCTCACGATTGTTGATCTTGTTCAGGCTTGACCGGATCCTGTCTTCATTGAAGGAGCCTGCGCCGGTAAAGGCCCTGCAAACCTGCCCGTGGATTCCACCCTGGCCTGGGCCGTTGTTGTCGTTGCAGTGAGTCAGGTATTCGGCCTGGCGGTTCAGATACCCTGCGGAGGGCTCGATTGGGGTTGTGGGAGGAAATCCCTGCCCCTGGTTTCCACCGCTCTCATTGCAGGCCCCCAGGCAGAGGAGCAGGAAGGTGGTGGAAAGCAGAAACCCGATTCCTGCCGGACCGTTTCGTTTCTTCATCCGATGTTGCATGCGCCTGTCTTCCTTCCTGTACCTCCGGTATGACTTTTTCACTTCCCCGCTCATCCGAAAAGAAGCAACCAACGTACGCGTTTCCTCGAATCGTTTTTTTTATATTATCTCAGCAAAAGAAAAAGAGGAAGCGATACAAGCTTGAACCCCATGTTCTTCGCACCAACATGCATGCCGGCCACTGTTTGAAAGTGCCTTCCCGCCTTTAAAACCGAGGGACAACCTGGGAAATGCACATTGCATTTCAGCCTCCGGAAGACTATGCTATGGGCCTGATTTTCGGGTTCCGGGAGGTCCGCTTATCCACCTTGTTGATCCGTTTCCCGGACCTCGTTGTCATCCGCTCAAAGAACACCCTGCCCTCATCTTCTCATTTGGATTCGATGTCAATGCTGAAAGGAGGCCCAGGCAATGAAAAAGGTAGCGATCATTGGATGCGGAGCTTACATGGAGGCCGGCTATGGCTGCTCGGGTGAGTGGAGATGCCTGAAGGCGGCGGCTTTGGGGGAAGGCAATTTCGAGGAGCCTTCAAGTGTCGTGGCCTTTCACAAATGTGAGTGCCCGGGGCGTACGGCCGTGCCCAACACCGGCGTGGCCATCAAGATGTCAGGGATCAAGCCTGACAAGGTCTATTTGAGTTCCTGCCTGGTGAACGCCAAGCCGGACTGCCCCTACCGCACCGTGGACGAGCTGGAGGCGATGCTGAAGGAGAAGTTCGACGTGGAGGTGGTGAGAGGCACCCACGATTACCACTGATCCCGCAGGAGGGACAGCGGGATTCGCCTTCCGAGATACGGATAAAGAAACACGGACAAAGGATGCAAGGAGATCGGCCATCCTGAAACGCCTGTCAGCGGTTGTTGCCGTTTTCATTCTCACGGCATGGCTCTCTTCCTCCCTTGTCCCGGGGGAGGCCGCACCGGAAGAATCCCCGGAAGCAAACGACAGCCTCATCCTTCCGGCGCCCCGAACCAAGGGGCCGATTTCCGTGGAGGAAGCCATTTCCTCCAGAAGAACCCGGAGGGATTACGGCAAAAGGCCGCTGACCCTGCAGGAGCTTGCGCAACTGCTCTGGGCCGCACAGGGCATCACGGGCAAGAGCGGGGTCTTCCGCGCGGCCCCATCCGGAGGGGCGCTTTATCCTCTGGACGTGTACGCGGTTGTGGGCGAGAAATCCGTTGAAGGCCTGGAAGAAGCAGGGGTTTATCAATACCTTCCAAAAAATCACGGACTCAGGAGAATCTCAAAGGGAGACCTCAGGAACGGTGTGGCAAGGGCCTCTTTTCATCAGATGTGGATGGAACAGGCCCCGGTCGCCCTGGTTGTAACAGCGGAATACGAACGGATCGAAAAGAAGTACGGATCAAGGGGCCGCAGGTACGCACTCATGGAAGCGGGTCACGTTTGCCAGAACATCTTCCTCCAGGCAGAGACACTCGGGCTGGCAGCCGGGATCGTGGGTGCTTTTGACGACAGCAGGCTTGCCAGGACCCTTCACCTGCCCGACAGACACCTGCCCCTCATCGTCATGCCGGTGGGGTACCCTTGACTCCCCGGATCCGCTCCTG
>CAZSUQ010000405.1:0-5387 GCA_964609935.1 uncultured Thermodesulfobacteriota bacterium
GACGATCCTTTCCGAAAGTGTTTTCAACAGACAACAGGGCAAGGATGAAGGACCAGAGTAGCTCCGCACCGGACGACCGCTCGCATCCGGAAGGGATCGGGTTGCTTGGAGGGACCTTTGACCCGGTCCATGTGGGCCACCTTCGGCTGGCGGAAGAGGTCTTGCAGGCCTTTCCCCTCTCCTGGGTGGAATTCCTTCCGGCAAGGATTCCTCCCCACAAGACGGACCTCCCCACAACGGACATCTCCCACCGAATTGCCATGCTACGCCTTGCGGTTGCGGGCAATCCCTCCTTTCACGTATCCGTGGCCGAGGCCTTGCGGGGAGGGACTTCGTACCTTGTGGATACCCTTCAGGGATATCGGGACCAGTATTCCGAAAACGTGGCTTTGTTTTTCATCATGGGCATGGACAGCTTCGTGGAAATCAGCACATGGCACAGGTATGCGGAACTCTTCTCCCTGTCCAATTTCGTTGTTGCAACCCGGCCGGGCTATGAAAGACCCAGGCTGGAGAAGGTGGTTTCAAAGGACGTGGCACGCTCTTTCGTCAAGGGTCCGAGGGATACGGAAATCCTGGAACACAGGGGCGGACACCGGGTCTATTTCATGAAAACATCCCTGCTGGAGGTGTCCGCCACTCGAATCCGTGAACAGGTTATGCTTGGAAAAAGCGTTCGGTACCTGATCCCAGACGACGTGGAAGCGTACAT
Source organism: uncultured Thermodesulfobacteriota bacterium (assembly GCA_964609935.1). Lineage (GTDB taxonomy): Bacteria > Desulfobacterota > DSWW01 > DSWW01 > DSWW01 > CAYTRL01. Next base: position 713 of record CAZSUQ010000405.1, read on the forward strand.
CAGGAAGAAAAGCCTCTACCAGGAACTCGAGGACAACCCGTGAAACAGGCTGAAATCTCCACAAAAGAGAAGGCAATCTCCTGCGCGCGCTGGGCGCTGGAAAAGAAGGCTTATGAGACGACGATTCTGCACATGGGGCCCTTGACCACGATTGCGGAGTATTTCGTCATTTGCTCGGGAAGGTCAATTCGCCAGACTCGGGCCATCGCCAACCACGTTCGAAGCAAGTTCAAGGAAACCCGGCAGATCCCCCTCGGGATGGAAGGCGAAGGAGAGGGTTCCTGGATCCTCCTGGACTACGATGATGTGGTTGTTCACGTTTTTCACGAACCGATTCGAGCCCTCTATGCTCTGGACAAGCTCTGGTCCGATGCATCCGCCCTGGTCCACCCGGAAATCGAGAAGGCTGAGAAGGAAGCGCGCGACGAACTCTCCGAGGAGGATGAAGATTGGGAGGAATGACCCTCACGGTTCTGCACTTGGGAAAAGCCAGGATCCCTTTTGTCTGTTCCGGCATTGAACACTACCAGAAGAAGATCAGGCCCTACGCAACCTTGAGCCTCGTTGCAGTGCGGGAAGAGCCCCTGCGTAAGGGTGTTTCCCTTCTGGATGTTCAGAGGCGTGAAAAGGAGCGGTTGAGGAAAAGGATGGACAAGCGCCACGTCTGGCTGCTCCTGGACGAGAAGGGCAAAACCTGCGGATCCGAGGCGTTCGCTGCTCTCATGGAAAAATGGATCCAGGGAGGAAGGTCCCGGATCGGGTTTCTCGTGGGGGGACCGCACGGCCTGGATCCTGAGATCCGGGAGGAAGCCGACATGGCCATCTCCATGTCTCCCATGACCTTTTCCCATGAACTGACCCTTCTGGTTCTTCTCGAGCAACTGTACCGCTTCCTGGCCACACTTCACGGTCTGCCGTACCCCAAGTAGGGGTTCAAGGGCCGACGGCATCCGGCCCGAACATCTACAGAGAAAAAACCGTTCGCCATGAAACGTTTGGTCTCTGAGGTTCTCCGCACCCTGTTTCCTCCGGTTTGTCCCCTTTGCGGCAAAAACTTCCTCAGGGAAGACGAAGCCTTCTGCCCTGTTTGCATGGAAGGCTTTCATCGCCTCCACCCTCCCTTCTGCCGTCGTTGCGGTGTACCGATGCGCGCAGGTCCTTCCGTGGAGGAAGCGCTTTGCGGCAGATGTCTATTGGAGAGGAAAGAGGCGGAAGGCGCTGCATACCGTGTACGGTCTGCAGCCGTTTACACGGACAACCTGCGGCGTGCAATCCTGAGAACCAAATACAGCGGAAGCGTCTGTCTTGCAGCTTCCCTTGGCCGTTACCTGGATCAACAGATGGACAGGCTGTTTCCCGGGAGCCGGTTCCATCGGGTCGTCCCTGTCCCCCTCCACCCGAAAAGGACCCGGGAAAGGGGCTTCAACCAGTGCATCCTCCTTGCACGGTCCCTTGCAGGAACACGCGGCATCTTTCTGGACGATCGGTCCGTAAAGAGGGTTCGCCATACCGGGACCCAAACCGTCTCACACAGGGCGGGCCGAAAGGCGAACCTCAGGGGTGCTTTCCGCGTGAAAGAGGCATCCTCCATCCGGGGCGAGTCTGTGTTGGTGGTGGACGATGTGTACACAACCGGTGCCACCATGGAAAGCCTGGCCCATGTACTGCTGACTGCAGGCGCCTGCAGCGTCGCGGGCCTTACCCTGGCCAGGTCTCCTGCCCCCGGGGCGATGTCATCCACAGCAACCACGCCCCCCCGGCTCAACGAGGCAGCGGTCCGGCCTTGACACGAAAGGATCCCTTGATTAGCATCCCAGGGAAGTCGATGTTTTGAGAAAGGAAGGACACGTTGATCCAAAAAGGATATCTGGAGAAAGCGGCCTTTACCCTTCTTGCGGTTCTGCCTCTCTTCCTCTGTCAATGTTATCTGTGGAGCTCTCATGGGACCTTGGAAAAGGCGCGTGACGAGCTTCGACGAGCTGAGGGTTCGGACATGGGAGAGGCTTCCCTGTATCACCTGGAGGCTGCCCGGAGCCTGTTGCGCTCGGCTGAAAAGCAGTATGAGGATGCCGACTTCGGTGCCTGTGAGAAATTCGCCCGCCGTGCTCTTGAACAGATCGAAAGAGCCAGAAAACTCGAGGCGTTCCACGATCGTGCCAAGGGGCTGAAAAACGGGGGGGCACCGTGAGGAAAAAACGACCCTTCATCGGACTCCTTCTCTGCCTCCTCGTTCCGGCCGTGGCGTCGGCTTCCACAGGCCGAAAGGAACTCATGAACCGGATCAGCCGGTTCGAGGAGCGCCTTCAGAAGGCACATGCTGCGCAGGGACCGATCTGCGCCCCTGAAGCCCTCGCAGCCGCGCAGGCATGCCTGGCCGACACAAAGGAGGAGTACGAGGAAGGCGATTACTGGGAGGCGGAGGACCTTCTGCTGGAATGCCAGACCCGGGCCGCAGGGCTGTGGGAACGGATCCTGGAGTGTGAAAAGGATCAGGACCTGGACGGTGTGCCCAACAGGCTGGATGGGTGTCCCGGCGATCCTGAAACCTATAACGGCTACAAGGATGAGGATGGCTGCCCGGACCTCATACCCGAGAGGGCCATGCTCACACATGGAAAGATCGAGATCCTCGAGCCTGTACGGTTCGACGGCACGACGCAGGAGCCGCTGCGTGCTTCCGGGACGGTTCTGGAGGACGTGGCAAGGATCCTGAAAGAGAATCCGGGCCTGCGCATTCGTATCGAAGTCCACCTGGACAACAGCCTTCCTGCCGAAGAGGCCCTGAATGTTTCGAATCAACGGGCCGAGAACGTCAGGCGCGTCCTTGCTTCCCTCGGGATCGATGCGTCACGAATGGCCTCTGAGGGAAAGGGGGGCAATGAGCCGGTTGCCTCCAACGAAGCATCCTTTGGCAGGCAGTTGAATCAGCGGGTCGAGTTCGTGCGCCTACCCTGAAAACGATCTCCTGAACCTCTTCTCAATGGAACGAAGCCCCCATGAAGGACAAGATTTGGGAGCCGGAAGGACTGGCCAGGGAACTTGCAGGCCGGAAGAAGCAGGGAAACAAGGTGGTATTCACCAACGGATGCTTTGACCTGCTTCATGTGGGACACGTCCGTTACCTGCGCCAGGCAAGAGGGTTGGGCGACCTGCTCGTTGTTGCCCTCAACAGCGATGAATCGGTGAAAAAGCTCAAAGGCCCTTCCCGGCCGATTCAGCCCGAGCAGGATCGGACCGAAATCATGGCGGCACTGGAATGCGTGGATTTCGTCACGCTCTTTTCCGAAGAAACACCCCTGGAGCTGATCAAGCTCCTGCTCCCGGACGTCCTCGCAAAAGGAGGAGACTGGCCCGTCCACGAAATCGTGGGCAGGGATGTGGTGGAAGCAGCAGGCGGGCACGTCCTATCCATCCCCTATGTGGAGGGTTGTTCCACCTCTGACCTGATTCAACGTCTCCGGGACGAACCGGTCTAGCCTCTAAACAAGTTGGTTTTCCTGTTGCCGCAGCCGGGATACATGGATCTTCGATCCGGACACCCTTTCGTGTGGGCAGAAGGGTGACAAAATTTCGTTTTGCCCTCCCCTTCTCTTACCTTTTTTCATGCCTCTGGAGAGTTCCTGAAACAAGGTCAACCCAGGGAAGCCTATCCCTGCCATTCCTTCTCACCGGGTGTTGCCGGACAGGATCCACCCCGGAACCCGCCGGGTAACAGGCAAAACCCGTATTCTCAGCACCTTCTGCGCATTCCTGGGAAAGAAGGCACGCCTCCCCATGTCTCCTCCTTCCCCACCCCAGGAACCCGCGGGCTTGGCGGAAGGTCGGGCCTGTCTGCAGGTGGCATGGCAATTGCTGAACAATACACAGGAAAAGGAGGAACGGAGAAGAAGCCTGACCTGAGACCTTTGAACCCCTGTGAGGAAGGATGCCATGCCTCGATTCTTTGGAAATGTTGCTGCCTACTTCGCCCTTCTGGGAATGATTGCAGGCTCTGCCATCGTCACCTATGGAGAGATCAAGGATGCAGTGAAGGGGCAGTTCCTCAGAATCGGCAGCTCCATTGTCGGCGCATCCGAACCAGCCGCAGGGTCCCGCTCCCCCGGCATGGAAGACGACCTAGCGGACATCTTCGTCCTGGAAGAGTCGGCGTTGGAGATCAAGACTTTTGACGAAAGCCTCCGGGACTCGGAGGAATGGAAAACAGAAGGCTCCAAGACCATGGTTCGGGAGCACCTTCTCCGGACGGAAAAGCTTGGCAAGCAGGTGGCCAACAGGCTTTCAGGCGGCGGGTAGACCTCTTCCTAGACGTCACAGGGGTAGAATTCGCAAATCCTGTAAAAGACCCTCTCACTGTTTGACTGGTGACCCTGACTGTCAAACACCGATACCTCGATAAAGTACTCCCCGTGGACGCATTCCGTTGAAATATTCATGAAGAAGAAGAACCTGGCTTCCGACATCCCGTGAAACTCGGCCATGGCATTATCCTGGTCTACCCGGGGGCCCTGTCCGCAGTCCTGCTTGCTGACACGGTACAGGACCACATCCTTGTCCGGATCCTCAAAAGCGATCGTACCCCCCACCGGCATCATGCCGTCATTGGTGCCCTGCTGGAGTTCCAAAAGGATGGTGGTCAGGTTCTTCAAGATCGGCGAAGACCCCTTCTCCTCTCCAC
>CAZSUQ010000406.1:0-5386 GCA_964609935.1 uncultured Thermodesulfobacteriota bacterium
CCCGTCCATCGTGTACCTTCCGACGGGGGACTAATCGCCTGTCCCCGCTCCCCCAATTGAGTTACATGACTACCTTCTAGGATACTTGGAACGTCGGGGCAGTGACACTTCCAACTTCACGCCAGTATGCCGGATCTGTGGAGCCAGGCGTCGGCTGGATTTTGCCAGAGCGACGTACAGTCCGTGTCCCTGCCAGAAGCTCGACACTGAGATCCGGCAGAGAGAAGCTGAGATCAAGAAGATCGACAGGAAACTTGGCGAAGAAACCGACTCCACGAAAAAGAGACTGCTCGGCAACCAGAAGGGAGCACAGAAGCAGAGGTTGAATAAGGCTCTTGCGAAGCAGGCAGCTTTGGCGGCATCCAGGGAATCCAATGTGTCAGTTCTAGCGGCATCGGATCTCGGTTTGCTCTACATGCACGGTGGCCAGTTTGTGGAACTCCTGAAAAGCCATCAGCGAGTATATGATGCCTACGAACGTCTCCTTGATGAGACAATTAGACCAGAGTTGTCGATTCATCGTGTGGCCTCGTTGAACAGGATGCTGCACTCAACTCTGGAAGAAGAGCGTTGGGTCTCATCCTCCTTTCGAGTTGAAGGTATGTGTCTGTACGTCCACGCTTTTGATGCGAAGGAGCTTGAGCGAGGTAATCGGGTGAAGGAGACTTGGTATCGCGAGATCTCGTATCCGGTGGCTGCCTACGAACGACTCCGTTCTTCAATTGAAGGTAATGAACCTGCCATCCAGGAATGGATTGGATCACACCCCGGTAGTTTCCGATACCGATGGACCGGCAACCGTGACGCATGCTGGTTCTTCATGCTGTATCCCGGCGCTGACAAGCGGCTGATTCCGAAACTCAATCCCTTGGTTTTGATGACTATCCATCAGGCATTGAATGACTCCTCAGGACCTAATGAGGTACGGGGTCAGGAGGTGTGGTCGAAATGACGATATCAGTGTCCCTCGTTGAGTTTGTATCGATTGCGGATCGTTTGAGCATACGACACCGACCTAATGAGGTAACGGGGTATATAATATAGGCTCAGTCGCTCCAGGCGAACTAAGCCAGAGGTATTTCATACCCCGGTCCGCTGAGCTCCCCGGGTATGACTACCTCCTTCGGTTCAGGGTTTCAGATGTGGGTTTTCAATGGTGACTCAGTTCCGGTTCAAGAACCTGAGAAACAGATACCTGTAATTCAACCGCCCCTAGAAAGAAGGGCTTCTTGAATGGAGTATTTCAATGGGAGAGAAAGGTATCCGGTTCAAGAACTGGAACAATGGATACCTGCAATTCAATCGGAACCCAGAAAGAAGGGCTTCTTGAATAGGGCACTTCAATGGGAGAGAAAGGTATCCGGTTTCCGTTCCAATAGAACCTATAAGGGTACTTCAATCGAGGGTTATCAGGGCCAAAAGGAAGTCCCCTTACTCAATACCAGAGCCATTCAAATAGGCTCTCTCACGCATTCCTGATTCCCATATTTCAATGGGGGGAGAAAGTAGTTCGCATCTGGTCCTCAACCGGTTCTTTTTGTAGCAGCAACTGAAGCCCGTACTGCAACGAGAAGAAGAGAAGTATCGCGCGCAAACCGGCCAAGGATAGTGTCCAGATCCTCATTCGGTCTGCCAGTTCTGCAATCCCTTGCTTTCAGTATTTCCGATTCTAGATCAGCAAGGAGCACTTCACCTACAAGCCGAACTGATCTGACATCCGGTTCCATGTACAAATCTACATGGCGGATGCTGGCAGAGATTCGTTTAGAGCGCCATTCAGAATCTTCCGTAGACGGATACACGGGAGATTCCCCGACCGGTGGAGATTTGCGAACTCTAACAAGGATATGCAACGGCCCCCCCTCCTTTTTCGTATACGTCAAACCGATGAGCGTGAGTACCCAAATTTTCCCAGATCAGGGGGAACTGCATCGGTCCGCTATTGGGGAGAACAATATTCAAAGGGAGAATTACCGATGAGAATACCCGCACCGACAAGACCATTCACAGTCGAGTTGCCGATTCAGCACAGGCAGGTCCTAGACCTCCTGCGTGATCGTACCGGAAGAAGTCTAAAGGCTCTGGTACTCGAAGCACTGGAGGATCTCGCCTCCAAGCATTGCTTGGTGGAGGAACCTGCCCATGTGCACCGGTTGAACATGGGCCAGGGGGAACAGATATAAGCAAAGGGACAAACGAACACATTTACAAACTACACGGAGACACGGAGATGAACGAGACAGGAATCGCGATGGGAACACAGTACGAGGGCGATCTCAGTCTGGAAGATCTGGTCAGAGACGCCAAAGGGCAGAAGCCCATGGAAGCACTGGGGATTCCGGTTCTCGAAGCCATTGAAGTGGAGCCGACCGAACACAAGAGGAGAAAGAGACAATGGAAAAACGAAGCGAACTAATGGAAATAGGCGAAAACGAATTACAGGACGACGGGAGCCTTAACATGAATCAACAAAACGGATCTGATCTGGGTCCGATCACGGAAGAGCCCAATGCAAATGGAGCGATAGTCGAAGGACCAGAGGGTACTGATGGAGCGGGATGGAAGTTGTGGCCTGGGGGACCGGGGTTGCTTCCGGGGTACCTGAGTTCGGGCGACTCAGGGAGAGCAGGATGGCCACTCCTCTTAGCACCTCCAAATGAACCTTGGGAGAGGATCAACCTGTTCAAGTGGGAGCAACTACTCGAGATATTCGGAGGAAGAGCTTTGGTGGTGGTTAGGTGTCAAATGACGGACGGCAAGTTGAAAACGGATATTAGCGCCGTGAAGCTGAATCATATCTTCAGTGTGTTGAATGTGGGTCGCCGCTCGATCGATGTTGTCTTCTATGCGCCCTTCTCCGTCGGGGCATCCTTGTCGACACGATATATCGAAGCCTCTCTAGATGAAGTCGACGTAGCCATATCTGATCAAGGTGAGGCACGTGTCAGAGTTATGCTCAAAGAAAGAGGAAATCGTCCGCTGCCTCCTGGTGATGACATTATTCCAGAGGAAGAAACGGCCAGCAGTGGCGAGGCATGAACACACACATTGCATCCGTTGACGGCCTTCGAGAGATTGTCGAGATAGCTGGGTTTCGGGTCTGTGTGGTCCGTGACCGTGACGATCTCAAGCAGGTAACTACTCAGGATGGTGCTGTCGTGAATTGGTTCCCTTCAACCGGGACGTTAAGTTTCCAGGGCAACCCGGAGGCAAGTGCCCGGTTGGAGGGACTGGTCAGGAAGGTATTGCAGAATCGTGGGGATGTACCGTTGACGTTCTGATCTACATGGGGATGTAAGAAAGGAGGAGTGGTTGGATGTGGGACTCAGTGTTCCATCTGCTCCGAGGAACAAGTCGGCAGCATCAGGAGCTGTCAATGAAGCCCCGCTTCCATGGCCGGTAGTGACCTTCACTACCGCACGCCTCTGAGATCTACCGACTATCCAGAGATCCCTGATCCAGGAATACGCGCAGCCCTATCATCGCACAGTCTGGGTCGAGCCAGTTGGTATCACTCTGTGGAGGGGTATAACGGAGGTGCGCGACGAGGCATGAGCTCTTCCCAAGATACGTGTCCAGCTGCGGGCATGTCTTCCTCCGTGAGAGCTGTCGCACCTCTGAGGACTAGAGTTTCCAGCTTGTGACATCATCGCCTGTTCCATCCTGGCCATCTTGTCCCACACTCCAGATATCAAAGGGCCGACCTTCGGCTCCAGGAGAGCGATACCAGTATGGGCGCTGCCAGGGATCCAGCTGCGCACCATCGGGTATCTGTCCCGGCCCCCTGCTGATCCGAAGGGCCGCTAGACCTTCTTCAGTGGATGGATACCTGCCAACAACTCGCCCGTATTCCTCTACCGCGTACTGGAGGTCTCGAACTTCTGACTCCGCCACTGCGGTCTTGGCTTCCAAGGGCGAGTCGACGGCCAGCATCCTCAACCGGTAAAACATGGGAACCTTCACCTTCATGACGGATCCCGTCGCCGGCATGTACCGCAGGTTCCACCATGATGTGCGCCAGATGCCCGTGAGTGATGCGGCCCACTCGACCGTGTAGAACGCGTTGGAATGACCATTAGTCCAGACGAGCTCCCCGTTCTTCTCAAACGAGACAATGGTGGGATCCTGGGCTGTGGCGAGCGGCACGAACACCACACAGATCAATATCGCCAGCAGGTTCGTAGTGGGAGTCTGTTCCATGATGATACCTAGTCTGTTTATAGCGGCGGCACCCGTAAACGTCCACCTGTTATTCGAAGCACTATCGACAATGGGCGGCACAACGAGTTTCGATGCTCCATGTCGGATGTTGAACGACTCAGGCACTGGACCCGCGAGGCGCATTCGCGCGTCTTGCGGGGGACAGAAATACCTGCTGGTTCGCTGGACCTGTTGGTTCGGTGTCATCGTCTCCATGGCAAGAACCTATGCACTCCCCGCCGTCTCTGGTGCCGGGCGAAGAACTTGAGGCGATCAACGGCCTCAGGAGGAAAGCGTCCGTCGGCCATCGGCCCAACGTTCAGCAAAAAGTTGCAGTCGCGGCTGGCCGCCCTCTGACGCAGTGCCCAGAGTTCCTTCCCTGACCTCCACCGGCCGCCCCGCTTCTTGTACCCCCACGTGTCATTCATGGTTACGCACGCTTCCGCCAGCCCCGGAACGTCCTTCTCTGGCAATTCATTGTCGCCGAATCCCCGGATGTCGCCCAATCCATGGCCGATGCGGGCACTGATAAGGCAATCGGGCTGCAGCGACTTGACCAGCTGCCGTAATTCACAGGCATGCTGGCGCGTAAAGCTCGGTATGGGGTTGTCAAACCACAAGAGGGCGATGGGCCCGTACTGTGTCAGCAGCTCTGTTATCTGAGGTCTGACTTTGTGCTCCAGGTATCTTTCGAACCCCTCAGGGGTGCCCGTAGGGAAGTCCCACGTATTTCCGTAACCCACGTCTGACGGCCCGTTGCCCGCATGGGGCTCGTACCAGTCTTGTGCTTGGGAATAGTACAGGCCCAAACGGACGTTGGTTCCACGGCACGCTTCTGTCAGTTCCGCCACTACGTCCCTTTTGAACGGTGTCGCGTCCACCACATTAAATCGGCTGACGTGTGAGTGAAACATGGAAAAGCCGTCATGGTGTTTGGATGTGAAGACAATGTAACGCATACCCGCCTTCTCGGCCATATCGACCCATTCGTCGGCATCGAATTCCCTAGGATTAAAGCGGTCGGCGAGAAGTGCGTAATCACGAACGGGGATTTGCGCCGTATGCATGATCCATTCTCCGAGCCACGGAATCTCTTTCCCCATCCACCTGCCGGCTGGTATTGCGTATAGCCCCCAATGAATAAACAGGCCGCAACCGGCTTCTTGGAACCAAACGCTTGATGGAC
>CAZSUQ010000407.1:0-5376 GCA_964609935.1 uncultured Thermodesulfobacteriota bacterium
CCCTTCTGGCTGCTTGATGAAAACGATTGAAGGGAAGGGGGCCGCCAGGCGGCCCCCGACCCCGACGGCTGAGAGGAAGAGGATCCACGCAGGTTCCATGATGGGAAACAGGAGCAGCAAGGGATGAAGTGCCCAGGGCAGGACAGCAGAAACTGGAAACCGGGAGACATCTTTGAAGCCCCCTGTCCCCAGTGCGGTGTCACGGTGGAGTTCTTCAAGGATGAACCTACGAGGAAGTGCAGGAAGTGCGGGCACCGGTTTCCCAATCCGAGGATGGATTTCGGCTGTGCCGCTTATTGCAAGTTTGCAGAGCACTGTCTCGGAAACCTGCCGCCCGAGTTGCTTGCGGAACGCAAGGATCTGCTCAAGGATCGGGTGGCGGTGGAGATGAAGCGCTATTTTCACCAGGACTTCAAACGCATCGGACATGCCACCAAGGTGGCGAGGTATGCAGACCGGATCGTGAGGGAAGAGGGAGGAGACACGGCCGTGGTTCTGTGCGCAGCGTATCTCCACGATATCGGGATCAAGGAGGCGGAACGGAAGCATCAAAGTTCAGCCGCCCGGTATCAGGAACAGGAGGGCCCGCCTGTTGCCAGGGAGATCCTGTCCCGGCTGGGCGCGGACGATGAACTCATCGAGGAGGTGTGTGACATCGTGGGCCACCACCATCACCCGCGAGCCGAGGAGACGGTCAATTTCCGATGCGTCTACGATGCAGACCTGATCGTCAATCAGGAGGAGAGCAGGAAAGCGTCAGCGGAAGATCAGGACGGACTTGTACGCTGGATACAGAAGGCCTTCCTTACCGAGGGGGGCCGAACCCTGGCCGAGCGGATCCTTCTCAATGGATCCGGGACGAAGTTGGAACGTGCGGGTTCGCAGCCGGAATAAAGAAATGGACCGTAAGCCGGAGACAGGGACTCCGGTCCTCGTCGGCAACGGCGAAAGGAGAATCGTCATGAACAAGGTCAAGAGAAAGATTGTTGAGATCGACGAAGAGAGGTGTGACGGTTGCGGGTTGTGCATCCCTTCGTGTGCAGAGGGAGCCATTGAGATCGTGGATGGAAAGGCAAGGATCGTTGCGGACAAGTTCTGCGACGGGCTGGGTGCCTGCCTCGGGGAGTGCCCTCAGGATGCCCTCCGTGTCATCGAACGTGAGGCGGAAGAGTTCGACGAAGAGGCTGTGGAGGTGCACTTGAAGAGCGTGCAGCAAGCCCAAGGCAAAGAAACGCCGGAACCCGAAGGCCCGTCGCTTCCCTGTGGCTGCCCCTCCACACAGGTTCAGAGCTTTGAGACAGCACAACCCTCCTGTCCGGGCAGCCGGGTCCAGCAGGTGACGCAAGGCGTATCCGAGTTGACACACTGGCCGATCCAGATTCACCTGGTTCCACCCACCGCTCCTTTTCTCAGGAATGCGGACCTCCTGGTGCTGGCCGACTGTGTAGGCGTGACCTATACACGCCTGCATGAAGACCTCATCAAGGGCAGGGCCGTCATGATGGGATGCCCGAAGCTTGATGATGCCCAGGCCTACATCGACAAGTTCAAGGAGGTCTTCCTTCAAGCCGACCTTCAACGTGTGACCGTGGCCTTGATGGAGGTCCCCTGCTGCTCAGGACTCCTGCAGATTGTGGAGCAGGCGAAGAAGGAAGCAGGGGTTTCAACACCGGTGGAACAGGTGGTGATCAGCGTGAAGGGAGACCGCCTGGCCGAAGGGCTCGGGCGAACGGGCTGATCACCCCCCGAAGAGCCAGCGCTTCAGGTTCCAGAAGTGGATGAGCTTGTGTGAAAATGCAACCGTGTCCACCTGGGTGGCCAGGCGTTTCAACTCCGTGCGGTTTTTTTCGACCTTCATGTCCTGGGCCCGCTCCAGGCCGCCGTCTGCGATGAAGTGCCGGATCTTTTCCATCTCGCCCGCGTCCAGCCAGACGCCATGCTTTCCGCATTCATCGATGAGCACACCGGAGATCTTTGAAAAATTCTTCCGGTTCATGATCTTCCCGCAGCGAACGCAGGGAATGTACGTCAAGGGGTCCTTGGGAGGGGCACGGAGGTACTCGGTTTTGGGGACTTCTTGGCTGTAAACCTCGGATTCCCGTGTTGCCAGCTTGAACTCCACCCGGTCCAGCCACTGCCCGCCGCATGCTTTGCAGATGTCGTATGCCTCTCCGCCTTGAGCGTGGGGCACAAGGGGGATCTCACAGCGGGGGCAGACAGGCATGGAGGATAGCACGTTTTCACGAATACGGCCGCCGCAGAGCGGGCAGATCACGGATTGTACGTTCACGTCCTTACCGCAATGCTCGCATTGCCTTGTCTCGTACTCGGGCATGGCGCACTCCGTAGAAGGAAGTGGGTGAACTCCACGAACCTATCCATCGGAAAGACGCTCCCACCTCTTTAACGGGTTAGTATCCTTCGCCCGAGGCAAGGGCTTCTTCCGTGACCTTGTCGCTGAACATCCTGTACACCCAGATCTGGTAGCCGATGACCACGGGCACAAAGACGAGCACCACGCCCAGCATGATCTTCAGGGTGAGCGGGCTCGAGGAGGAGTCGGATGCCAGAAGGTGGAATTCAGGGCTCATGCTCGAGGGCAGCAACTTCGGGTAGAGCCCCACTACGCCGAACAGGGTGGCCCCCACAATGGTGAGGCTGGATGCGAACCATGACTTCCACGCGTCCCCTTTGGAGAGGAAGACACGGGTGAGCAAGAGTCCCGCCACGCAGGCGATGGGGATGAGCATGAGGACGGGATTTTTCAGGTAGTTGTCGTAGAGGTCTGTGGCAAAGAACGTGAAGACCAAAAAGGTCACGGCCACCACCAGAAGGATGGGCCAGAGCCCCTTGGCCGTTGCCAGTGCCCGCTGATTCAGTTCCCCTTCGGACTTCACTGCTTGCCAGACGGCCCCGTGCACGAGGAACAGGAAAAGGAACAGCAGGCCCCCGGCGATTCCGTAGGGATTGAGCAGCGTAAAGAGGGTTCCGTGGTAAACGCCCTCCTGATCGATGGGGATTCCTTTAAAGATGTTGGCAAAGGCAACACCCAGGAGGATGGCCGCCAGCCCGCTGGAAACACAGAAGCACACATCCCAGAAGGATTTCCACCTCGGGGATTCCAGCTTATGGCGATACTCAATGGAGATTCCGCGAATGATGAGACAGAACAAGACCAGCATGAGCGCGGAATAGAGGGCACTGAACATAACGGCATAAACCGTGGGAAAGGCGGCAAAGGTCACACCGCCAGCGGTGATGAGCCAGACCTCATTGCCGTCCCAAAAGGGTCCCATGCTTGAATAGGCAATTTTCTTTTCGGTTTCGCTCTTCGTCATGAAGGGCATCAGGGCGCCGAGACCCAGATCGAATCCGTCCAGCATGAAATAGATGGCCCAGATCACGCCCCAAAGAACAAACCAGATTGTTTGCAGGATCGTTGGTTCCAACATGTTCAGGTACTCCTTTTTCCTTTTGGTGACCGCACGGACACTTTGTCAACGGCAGCATGGCTTCTTCTATGCGGCTTCCGGTTCGGGCCCCTTACGTGCATGGTGGAACATGAGGAAATAGGCACAGGCCCCAAGCAGGGAATAAACGAGCACAAAGCCCACCAGGCTGGTTCCCACCTGGGACACGGCGATGGGGGATACTGCATCCGCGGTTCTTAACACCCTGTAAACGATCCAGGGCTGGCGACCCACCTCCGTCACGATCCAGCCCGTCTCGATGGCGATGTAGGGAAGTGGAATGGAGAACAGCATGATCTTCAGGTACCGGGGGCTGGATTCGAGTTTGTTGCGTCTGAGCCAGCCCACCCCGGTGAGCAGGATAAAGAGGAATCCCAGTCCCACCATGATGCGGAATGCGAGGAACGTTATGAGCACCGGAGGCCTTTCATCCTTCGGATAATCCTTCAAGCCGATGACCTCCGTGCTGGGCTTGTGGCTCACGAGCAGGCTCAGTCCGCTCGGCACACGAAGGAACTGGAACAGGTTCCGTTCGTTCTCCGGGTCCGGAACCTGGAACATATAGAACGGTGCGTGGGTTTGAGTGTCCCAGTGTGACTCCATGGCTGCAAGCTTTGAAGGTTGTTTCTCCGCCACGATCACGCCGTTGAAATCACCCAGGATGACCACGGCCAGGGAAAAGACCATGGCAAAAGGGAGGGCGACCCGGAAGGAACGTTTAAAGAAATCGAGGTGCTGCTTCCGTAGGATGTGGTACGCACTTATGCCCATCACAAAGAACCCGGCCAGAACGTAGGCGCCGGACAGCGTATGCAAAATGGAGAGCCAGGCAAATTTCTGGGTGATCACGGCAAAGAAGTCCGTCAGTTCGGCACGCCCGTTTCGCAGGGTGTACCCCACCGGGTTTTGCATCCAGGAGTTGGCGATGAGGATCCAGACCGCGGACATGGACCCGGCACCAGCCACGAGCCAGATGCTCACGGCGTGCAACTTTGGAGACAGCCGCTTCCACCCGAAGTGCCATACGGCAATAAAGGTGGACTCAAGAAAGAAGGCCACCGTGGCCTCAATGGCAAGCAGGGACCCGAAGATGTCTCCCACATAGGAGGAGTACCTGGACCAGTTCGTACCGAACTGGAATTCCAGGGTGATCCCGGTCACGACCCCGATGGCGAAGTTGATCAGGAAGAGCTTGCCCCAGAAGCGGGCCATTCGCCTGTACATCTCGTCTCCGGTCCTGACGTAGATGGTTTCCATGATGGCGATCAGGACCGAGAGACCCAGGGTCAGCGGGACAAAAAGAAAGTGGAACATGGTGGCTGCAGCAAACTGGAGCCTTGAGAGCAAGAGCACATCCATAACCGGTTGCCTCCTTTCAGCGATTTCATCTCCAACGTCTGAAAACACCTGCAAACTTGCTTCTTAACAGACTTGTTACGGGGTGTCCACCCGATTCGATGTCCTGATAACATAGACAACATTTCTCTTTACCAGGGGGCGATGTTGGAATTTCCTGAAAAGACCCCTCATTTTGAGTGATCCGACGCAGACTCTCCTTGTTGCTCTTCACTGATTTCCGACAATTCTGCGATGGATTTGCTGTTGAGGGTTTGCTTTATCTTGTTCTGCGCCTCGTGCCACACAGCGTGTACGGCGCAATAGTCGCTTCGCTCGCAAATGCTGCCGCTCATGAGACACTTGTTGAGATAGATCCGTCCTTCCACCGCTTCAACGATATGAAGGAGTGTGATGGTCTCTGCAGGCTTTGCCAGCCGGACGCCGCCGCCCGTGCCCCGGTATGAATAAACAAAGCCAGCTTTTGCCAGCAGTGGAATGATTTTACGAAGGATATTGTCAGGGATGTCCCACCTTTTTGACATCTGGGATATTTGAACGATGCTGTCAG
>CAZSUQ010000408.1:0-5375 GCA_964609935.1 uncultured Thermodesulfobacteriota bacterium
CCCAAAACAAGCGAGGATTTCTACTGCGGTTGTCGAGATACCCTGTGGAGGAGTAAAGATGAGCGATTTTCGTCCTGTTCGATACAAGATTTTTCTGGAACCCGACATGATCAACTTCCGGTTCTCCGGGACCACGGAGATCCTGTTCGAGGCCGATACCCCCAGGCGGGAGATCACCCTGAACGCGCTCGAGCTGGCCCCCTGGAGCTGCCGGGTTCGTGTGGACGAAGGCCTGGTTGACTGCCCCTTTTCCCTTGATCCGAAAAAGGAAGAGCTCTCCATCAGCCTTCCCATGGAGCTTTCCGGGGAGATCGTCCTTCAGGTGGAATACATGGGACAAATCAATGACAAAATGGCCGGATTCTACAGGAGCAGATATGTGGCGGATGGGAAGGAAGGGCTCCTTGCCGTGACCCAGTTCGAGGAAAGTGATGCGCGCAGGGCCTTTCCCTGCCTGGACCACCCTCTCTGGAAAGCGGTTTTTGACGTGGAAATGATCGTGCCCGAGGATCTGGTTGCCATATCCAACGGGCCGGTTGTGGAACAGGAACCCGTGGGCAACGGAAAGAAGCGGATCAGGTTCGGAGAAACACCGCGGATGTCCACCTATCTGCTCTTTTTCGGTGTGGGAGCCTTTGATTTCATTGAAGACAAGGGGAAGGACGTGCTCGTCCGGGCCGCCACGACGCCGGGCATGACCGAGCTTGCGAGATTCGGGCTGGACTTTGGCAGGAAATCCCTTGAGTTCTGTGAAGACTACTACGGCGTCAAGTACCCGCTTCCCAAGCTCGACCTCATTGCGGTTGCGGATTTTGCCTTTGGCGCAATGGAAAACTGGGGCGCCATCACCTTCCGCGAAAACCTGCTCCTGCACGATCCCGAAACCACCTCGAGAGCGAGCGAGCAGCGGATCTGCGAGGTGATCGCACACGAGATGGCACACCAGTGGTTCGGAAACCTGGTAACCCCTTCGGACTGGAAGTACCTGTGGCTCAACGAGAGCTTTGCCACCTACTTCGGCTTCGGCGTCGTGGACCATTACCACCCGGACTGGGGCGTCTGGGACCAGTTCCTGAACACGCAGACCGACAGGGCCCTCTACAGGGATTCGCTGCAGGGAACCTTCCCCATCGAGATCCCGGGAGGGGAGCACGTGGTCATCAATGAAGTCACCGCACCCATCATCTACAGCAAGGGGGGGAGCATCCTGCGCCAGATGGAGGCCTACGTGGGGGCTGAAGGATTCAAAAAGGGCCTGAGGCACTACCTGAAAAAACATGCGTACGAATGCGCCTCCAGCCGCCATCTGTGGGAGGCCCTGGAGGAAGCGTCCGGCAAGCCGGTCACGAGCCTGATGAAGAGCTGGGTGGAACAGCCGGGACATCCGCTGGTGGAGGTGGAAAGGGATGGAAACCGGCTCGGGCTGAGGCAGAAGCGGTTCACCTTTCTGCCGGGCAAATCCGCGCAGCTATGGATGGTTCCGGTGACCGTCAGGGCCTTTTACGAGAACGGGGAGGAAAGGGTCCTCACCACCCTGATGGAGGGAGGGGAGGCGGAACTCGACCTGGGAGAAGGGGTTCAGGCCTACAAGGTCAACGCGGGCCAGAGCGGCTTCTACAGGGTCCGGTATGCGGAAAAGGAGGACCTGGATAAGCTCGGGAGGAGGGTGGCGGAGAAGCTTCTCCCGCCCGAGGACCGATGGGGGCTGCAAAACGACCTCTATGCACTCGTGCAAAGCTGCACGGCACAGCTTGACGACTACCTTCAGCTGCTCCGTGATTACGAGAACGAGGATGCCTTCCTGCCCCTGATCGGGATTGCGGAAAATCTCCATCACACCCACCTGGTCATGAACAGGGGCGAATCGGAAAGAGCGGCCGAGGCCGGAAAAGGGATCCTGGACAAGACCCTTGAACGCATCGGCCTGGAACCGGACAAGAGAGAAAACCACACCATCTCTCAGTTGAGGGACCGGATCCTGGTCTACGCGGCCCAGTTCGGCTCCACCATCGCAAAGGATTTCGGGCAGGAATCCTTTGCACGCCTGATGCAGGGAGAGGAGGTTCATCCCGACATCCAGCGGGGAGTCATGCAGGTGGGTGCCCTGTTCGGGGGGAGCGAGGCGTTCAAGGGGCTCACCCGGAGACTCGAAAGCTCGCAGAGCGAACACGAACGGATCAACATCCTGTGGGGCCTGGGCAGCTACAGCGACAGGGTTCTCATGGAAAAGGCCCTTGGTTATGCGCTGGACAGCGTGCCGGACAGGAACAAGTTCATGCTCCTGTGCCGGGTGGCCGTGAACCCCCACGCCCACTCCTTTCTCTGGGACTGGTTCACGTCCAACCTGCAGCGGCTGGAACAGCTTCATCCCATACACTTCGAGCGGGTCATCGGTGCGGCCGTCCCCCTGTGCGGTGCCGGCAGGGAAGATGACATCGCGTCCTTCTTCGAGCAGTACACGCAGCGGACGGACAGGGCCAAAGATGCCATTCAAATGTCCCTGGAAAGGCTGGAGATTCACAGGAGGATGCGGGATTCTTCATCCTGACGGAATCCAGCCTTGACTCGACTTTTCCGATAGAGGTAAAGATAACCTATCATGGAAAACTTGATCGAGGGACTGGAGCCGGAGCTCCTCTGGAAGCACTTCTCCGAAATCAGCCGAATCCCCCGGCCCTCAGGGAATGAAACAGAGGTAAGGGACTATATCCTCCACGTTGCCGAGCGAAACGGCCTGGAGACACGCTCGGACCGCCTCGGCAACACGGTGGTGGAAAAGCCTGCGTCGCAGGGCAGGGAAAAGCTCCCCATCGTGGTCCTGCAAAGCCACATGGACATGGTCTGCGAGAAGAACAAGGACACGGCACACGATTTCTCAAGGGATCCCATCGAGCTGGTCAGGAATGGCGGGTGGATCGGTGCCCGGGGGACCACCCTGGGAGCCGACAACGGGGTCGGGGTCGCGGCAATGCTTGCCCTCATCGAGGCCCCCGGCGTCCTTCACGGCCCTCTTGAACTTCTCTTCACCACTGACGAGGAAAGCGGCCTCACTGGGGCCTTTGGCCTCGACAAGGGGATCCTCAAAGGGAGGATCCTTCTCAACCTGGACTCCGAAGAAGAGGGTACGATCTACATCGGGTGCGCGGGCGGAATCTTTACCGATCTCGAATTGAATCTGGACATGGACCCGGTACCTTCCCGGCAAGATGCCGTTCGAGTTCGAACGAGCGGACTGCGCGGCGGACACTCGGGGGTGAACATCCATGAAGGGCGGGGCAATGCCATCAAGCTGCTCACCCGCTTCCTGCGCGATCAATCCGACGGGGCCTCTCTGCGCATCGCCAGCATGGAAGGAGGCAACAAGCTCAATGCCATCCCCCGGGAGTGCGATGCGATTGTCTGCCTGCCCGAAGGAGGCGTGCCGGCCTTCAAACAGCTCGTTGTCGATTACCACGACAGGATCAGGGAAGAGCTTCGCGACACGGACCAGGAGGTGTTCCTCCGGGTCGACGAGGAAGGCTTTCCCGCGCCCTCACACGTTTTCCAGGAGCAGGATCAAACCCGGCTGCTGGAGCTTCTCCATGCCCTTCCCCACGGCGTCCTCGCCATGAGCCGGTCGGTCCCGGGGGTGGTGGAAACCTCCACAAACCTTGCCGTGGTCGAAACGCTCGAAAGAAAGGTGACCATCCGGACAAAGCAGCGAAGCTCTCTCAAGGCAGGCGTGAAGGATGCCTCCGGCAGGATCGCCTCGGAGGGAAGAAAGAGCAAGGCCGAGGTGTACAGAAGCGGTGAGTATCCGGCCTGGACACCCAACCCTTCGTCCCCCACCCTTCAGGTGGCCGAAAGGGTTTACCTCTCCCTGTTCCAGAAGGAAGCAGAGGCAAAGGCCATCCATGCAGGGCTCGAGTGCGGGATCATCGGAGACAAGTTCCAGGGCATGGACATGATCTCCTTTGGCCCCACGATCCAGGCACCTCACTCGCCCGATGAACAGGTGGAGATCCAGTCGGTCAAGCGGTTCTGGCAGTTCCTGGAAGCACTCCTCAAGGAACTTAGTTAGAAGCCTGACGAAGGTGCTCGCCTGGACAGGCCGTTGAAAAGTGTCCAGATGCAAGGCAGGCAAAATCCCGAGGAGCGAGGCGTACTTCCTGTACGTTGAGCGACGAGGGGTGAAGCCGAACGCAGCAGGTGGACGCTTTTCATCGGCCTGTTAGACCCAGACGGGTTCCTTGAGGATCAGGGGAACCGCCATACCGGCCGTCTCGGCAAGAACAGGATGGGAGTCCCTCAGGCCGAGGATCTGATTGAGGTGGTCCGCGGTCCGGATGATCATCATGGCCATGGCGCCCTCTTCCAGGGGTCCCACATTGAGCAACGCCTCCCAGGAAACACGACCTTTGGCCCAAAGGTACACAATGGCAGCGGGCCAGAGGGGAATCTCAGGGATCCCAAAGCCGCGACGCTCCATCAGCTGCATCAGGCCCTTCAGGTCCCGCTTCATCCTCTGGACACGGCGGGAAAGCTCCCGGTGCTGAACCCTGAGCCGGCTGTCCAGCTCTTCCTTTAGAGCGCTCTCCATGACGTACGTTGCGATCATGCCGGCAAGGACGGCCGGAGAGACCCCCTCGAATGCGCCGGCTCGAATCGCCTCGGAAACAAGAACCGGGTGGTCGAGCCGCAGCCGTGCAGCATACCGCCCCTCCCATGTGAGTGTGTCATCATCCTTCACAAACCCGGTCTCTTGCAGGAATTCTTTGTGCCGGAGGAAATCCGCCCAGAGGATCTCCCGGACATCCTTGCCGGGACGGCGGGCCTTCTCCCTTCCGGTTCCCTGATCGGTTTCATCCCCCTCTCCTCCCTCTCCCTGCTGTCGCTCCTGCTGATATGCGGCCAGGGACCTGTGGATCAGGGTCTTCACCCCTTCCGGGCTGTGAGACTGTAACAGGTTGAGCACCATGGAGAAGTTGATCCGTATCTGGCTGTGGATCGGGTCCGGCGGAGAGCGCAGCCGCTGATGAATCAACCCTGGGTCCTGGTAGGGGCCCGGGACCACCAGGGCAAACCCCACGTGATCCTTGCCCCTCCTGCCGGCCCTTCCGATCATCTGCTGAAGGTCTGTGGCGGACAGATCCTTGAACTCCTTCCCGTCGAACCGGTCACTCTGAATGAGGACCACGGTTCGTGCCGGGAAGTTGACGCCTCCGGCCACGGTGGACGTGGCAAAGATGGCCTCCAGGTGCCCTTTCAGCATCATCTGCTCCACCAGAACCTTCCAGTAGGGAAGATGCCCTGCGTGGTGGGCGGAAACGCGGCATTCCACCATGTCCGGGAGTGCGCGGTGGGTGCGGAGGTAGGGAAACCTTTCCAGGCACGCG
>CAZSUQ010000409.1:0-5369 GCA_964609935.1 uncultured Thermodesulfobacteriota bacterium
GGCATCATGATCCAACCTGGATCGAGGAGCTCCTTTGGGGGTTTGACCGGCTTTCGTACATGGAGATCCCGGTCACCACAATGAACCGGAGTTCAGCAAAAGGCTTTCAGTTTTTCGGAAAGAAGAAGAGGAGCGTCTGATGATGAAGAAGAAACCGTACCTGCTGATATCGGCGAGCATCTTCGGTGTGGTGGCCGTACTGCACCTCTTGCGGCTCATCCTCAGCGTCCCGGTGGACATCGGAGGAACGGGCTTCCCCATGGGACTCTCCATTGGAGGCCTTGTCGTTGCATCCGTGCTGTCGATCTGGGGCTTTCGTCTCGCCAGGGATGGGGATGGGTGATTCAACGGGCTTGCCCGCGCGTGCATGGGAGGGCATGCACCCGTCCGCGATGTGTCTCGACATGGCAACGCTGAAGAGAAGGATCGGAATGCCCCTACCTTCGGGACTGCAGCTTGGCCAGGAGCCTGAGCAGCTCCAGGTAGAGCCAGATGAGGGTGACCAGGAGACCAAAGGCGCCGTACCACTCCATGAACTTGGGTGCCCCCATTTCCGACCCCTGCTCGATGAAGTCGAAATCGAGCACCAGGTTCAGGGCCGCAATGATCACCACACCCACACTGAACAGGATCCCGAATGTTGAGTTGCTGTGTATGAGCGGCATTTGGACACCAAAGAAGCCGAGCACCAGGCTGAGCATATAGAAGAGCGCGATGCCGCCGGTGGCCGCAACGATGCCGAGCTTGAAATTCTCGGTGGGCTTGATCAGGCCGGACCTGTAGGCGATGAGCAGGGCCGCCAGCGTGCCGAAGGTGAGAAACACGGCCTGGTTCACGATGCCCGGATACTGCGCCTCGAACATCCTGGAGATACCCCCCAGGGCCAGCCCTTCCAGCAGGGCGTAGGCAGGAACCGTGAAGGGTGCGGCCGTCTTCTTGAATATGGTGATCAGCGCCAGAACAAACCCGCCGATGACTCCCACCCAGAGCAGGGTCCCCACCTTGGGGTCCCCCAGGGGAAGGTTCCATGTGTAGGTTGCCGTGAGCATCAGGAGGACCAGGGAGATGGCCGTCTTGTGCACCGTGCCCATGATGGTCATCCCTGCTCCCGCTGCCACGGTACCGGCCTTGGGGAAGGTGTCCGCCCTGAGTGCCGGGTTCCCGGATCGAAATGCGATGTGTCCTGCCATTCTCTATCCTCCTTGCAGGCCGTTCAAAAACGCACATCTGCTGCGTGGTTAGGTTGAAGGTAGATTCTACATCATAACCGTGCCGGCTACCAATGAGCACTTCGAGCGCAAGCACTGGGATGCCGGAACAGAGCCGACCATGGCAGAGGATTCCTTCAGAAGGAGATTGTGATAAGATGACCTCCCTGCCCGGGGGCTAACCCGCATATGTATGAAGCCTTCCACCGCTCTCGCAACGAAGTTTCATGCAATATGTGGGTTGAAGGAAATCCGATCCTATGTGAAATATCCAGATGAGGAGTGGCATCATGCACCGTGATGGATTTGCACGCTTGAACACGATCGTCCTGTTGGCTGGTCTTCTCCTGGCATCGGCCGCGTTTGCCGAGACCGAGCAGGCTACCCAAAACCAGGAACCCAAGGGCGTTCTTGAGAAAAAGACCTTTAGCCGGTGGCCCGATCCCGTGGTGGCGAACTGCGGGCTCTTTTCATCCCTGGCAGGGGAAAAGATCAACCTGATCAGGATGTACGCCTTCTCCGAGGGTTCCTTTCACCCCATCCCCTTTCAGATTGATGAGAAGGATTCCAAGGGAATTAGAGTATTCCCCAGCGGCGAGCACGCCAATCCTCAGGATGCCAACGGTCTCCTGGACAAAGGGGAGGAGCTGATCTTCATGGCCCGGGACTGCGGGGACCGTGTCTATGAAGGCCTCTTTCCTCAGGGTGTCAAGGCCTGGGCCGAGATGGATCTGGCCGATCCACTCACCGATGGAAAGGGATGGGTTTACATGCTCTGTTTTGAGTCCGATCCCCCGCCTCTATCCACGGTGGACTACATTGAATACGAGCCCATCGCGAAATGTGGAGAGGAAGACTGCCAGATCATGAAATCGAAGTACATGGAAGACCATTTCTTTCCCATGGGGCCCTACTTCGATATGAAGAAATACGACAACATCGGCTTTGCACACGAATACATGGCCAATTCCCTGGAGGCGGGGGGCACCGATACCGACTATGTGGACAGGTTGAAGGGTCGTGTGACCATGGCCTTTCTGTTCGGGCTCCTGAAGTTCCGTGTGAACGAGTCCAAGGTGCGCTTTTTCGAGGCGGCTTACAAGGACGGGCCGGTGCGGCTGGTGCGCAACATCCAGATCATCGTCTCCCTTCCCCTGGGCATCAAGGCACCAGGTATTGCTGTGGACCTCCTCTGGTACGACACCATCGTGGATGTTCCAACCGTGATCGATATCCCCTTCAACCCGGACCACTTCTATACCTACCTGGAGCTCGTTGTTTCAGAAGATCACGGGCCGGGTGCCATCGGCATGCAGGTGTTCAACTCGAACAACCTGGAGGGCTTTGTGGTGGACGGTCGAACCTCACCCCAGGAGAAGGGGCGGTGGGAGGACGAGCGGGACGCCTGGAGGCTGATGACCGGTCCACAGGGGACCAGCATGAACCGCAGCTTCTGGGACGAGACCTATCTCAAGCAGATGGAATGGGTCAAGGTGAATTACGTGGATGACATTCGCGAACCGGATCCACCGGAGAACGAGCCCGGCATGCTGGGCATGATCATGCAGACCAACCGGGTGGGCGGGATCAAGAAGGCCCGGTACTATTCCTACCTGGAGTGGTACTGGCCGCCGAGCTTTCTCTTCAGCGGGCCGGACCAGACCTATCGGGTGGGAGACGAGAAGCACTACCTGGACATCGCCGACCATCCCATCCGGCTCCGGGTGGGCGGGAATACCATGGAGAGCCGCTACTTCGGTCAGATGCCTGCTTACGAGCAGGCCGAGCAGATCATGGAGAAGGAGCGGGAGACCCTGGCGCCCCTGGAAAAGAAGTAGAGGTTCACCCAAGAAGTCGGTCTATGGCCGAGAACCCGGACCGGAATGCGGCCCAACCCGCCCGGGTGTCCAGGCTTCTTCGAAGAGCCCTCATCCCGGCCTGCGATCGGGAACGCCATGCCAGAGGATCGGGATCGGCACGCACGCTCTGGATCCAGGTTGGGCGGCTCCCCGCCTCCTGAAGGATCTTCCAAGTCATGACCGCCAGGATATCGCGGGCACGGTCCCTGCGCGGGAATGCCACCTCTTCCCCCATGGCCTCCCGG
The DNA here is from genome assembly GCA_964609935.1 of uncultured Thermodesulfobacteriota bacterium. Taxonomy (GTDB): domain Bacteria; phylum Desulfobacterota; class DSWW01; order DSWW01; family DSWW01; genus CAYTRL01. The sequence goes on from CAZSUQ010000409.1 coordinate 3,313, forward strand.
AGCAGCTCAACGAGGTGAACAACGCGCAACTTGTTCCCCTCCAGTTCGCATCCCGCCAGAAGGAGCCAGAAGCATCCTGCGCAATAGGTCACCAGGGTATCGCAGCCGGTTTCCTCGGCCTCGCGGATGCGCTTTGTGGTTCCCTTCAGGATGTCGAAGGGGATCCGGATGTTGCTCCTCCATCCCGCGCCCCTGCCGAATCCGCAGCAGAGCGCGTCCTGGTGATGGTGTTGCATCTCCTTCACCCGGACGCCGGCCAGGTCCAGGAGAGAGCGGGCCTGGTCAAAGGTGAGGTTCCCCCCTGCTTTTGCATAGCAGTTGTCATGCAGGGTGACCGTGCGGCCGAGCCTGTTCTGTACTTCAATCTCACCTGACCGCACCTTGTTGAAGATCCAGTCATTGAACCCGACGATCTCCTGGTCGAATCGCGTTCCGTTCTCTTCAGGATGAACCGTTGTGAGCATGTGGTGTACCGAGTCCAGTGCCGGTACCACACGCTTGACCCCCCAGCGGTTGAAATCGTCACGGACCATCCTGCCGATCTTCTTGACCACGTCCAGGTATCCGCCCTGGTAGAGGTAGGCCCCGCACTCCCAGTGACCCGGAAGGGCCATGGGAACCGCCCCATGGAGAAGCCTGCTTCCGGCGAGGACCTCGGGCACGAGCTGAAAGAAGCTCCCCGGAAGAAGGACGGTTTCCCCGGGGACCTGGCTCATCCACGCCTCTACGGTCCTGCGGGCCTCTTCCGGCAGGATCGTGTGCAGGAGGCTCCACAGGTTGGATTCTTCCGTGGGGAAGACGAACTTCCAGAGGGGAGGAGCCCCGAGCCTTTGGTACCGCTCTTCCCAGCGGGACAGGACAAGGTGATACGGATTGCACTCCCTGGGGCAGTAACTGTTGCAGGAGAAGCAACTGGAACACCGGGTGAGCACGCCGGAGGGTTCTTTACCCCTGACCAGGCGAAGGATCTCTTCCTTTGCCTCCTCTTCTCCGAGGGACATCTCCGGGCAGTGCATCAGGCACGCGCCGCACCCATCGCAGTTCTTTTCGCGGAACATACGGTCGCCCTGCTTCTTTTGCTGGAACGAAAGGAGACGAGCCGCTTCTACATGAAGAGCCCGCCGGAATCCGGAAACCGGTGAAGGAGGAGATCGAGAAAGACGTCGATCACAAGAAAGTAGTTGTAATCAAGGGAAGAGTCAACGAGGACGCCCTCTGTCTGGAAGTGGGCGCGAACCCGTTCGTCCCAGAAAAAGGTCTTGCGGAGACCGAACCTGTGCAGGGGCTTATCGGTTCGATAGAGGGGTTCTCCCTGTTCCACCAGGAAGTCGCACCCGGAGAAGATCCGATAGTAGAACCTCCACCCTTTGGGAGAAAAGAAGATCTCTGCTTCCCCTCCATACCCCTCGGTGCGTTCAGCCGAAACATCCCGGTCCGGGTTGTCAATGGATCCGAGCAGGGTACCTGAGACGCCGATCTCCGAATCCAGGAAAGACCACTGTTTGGACAGGACACACCGGATCATGCCGGCCAGGTTGTCTGAGACCGGGCCCGTCTCAAAAAGCTGCCCACCGTGATGGCTGACCCGAAGGCCCAGATCCAGGGAAAGAAACGACCACGCAGCCTGCGCATGAAGCCCGGCTGCAAAGAATTCCCGGTGCTCGGGCGTGTTGAGGAGATACCAGTTGATCCACGCGTCGGCCTTCAGGTTTTCATAGGCGGCGAGGATCTGCATGCCTTCCTCCACCGGGTAGATAAAAGGAACCTGCCGGGCAAGGAGGGCCTCAGGGAGCCCATGGTTGTAACCGGAGTCGATGTGGCCGGCGACCAGGCGAAAATGGCTGGTTCGGTAGCGAAAACGGAACAGGGGGAGGACCTCGGAAACCTCATGCTCGTCTCCGAACTCTCTTTGCAGGAAGACGCCTACGGAGAGGTCGAAGTGAGGCTTTGCATAGAGGAGGGACAGGGAGGTGTGCGCACCGAAAAAGGTTTGACCTTCCTGATAGGGATTATAGTACTCAAGATTGTTGCAGTAGAAGGAGGCATCTGCTGAGATA
>CAZSUQ010000410.1:0-5359 GCA_964609935.1 uncultured Thermodesulfobacteriota bacterium
CCGTAGAAGTCAATACCGATCTGCTGATCCTGGGCGGCGGGATGGCCGCCTGCGGTGCAGCCTTTGAGGCGGCCTACTGGGCCAAGAAGAACGGCCTCAAGGTGACCGTGGTGGACAAAGCCGCCATGGAGCGAAGCGGCGCTGTGGCCATGGGCCTGTCCGCAATCAACGAGTACATCGGGATCCAGGAAGGCCAGCACACCGTGGACGAGTACGTACGGTACGTGCGACAGGACCTGATGGGCGTGTCCCGTGAGGATCTGGTTTACGACATCGCCCGTCACGTGGACGGATCCGTGCACCTGTTCGAGAAGTGGGGCCTGCCGCTCTGGAAGGACGAGGAAGGCCAGTACGTGCGGGAAGGACCCTGGCAGGTCATGATCAACGGGGAGTCCTACAAGGTGATCGTCGCTGAGGCCGCAAAGAACGCCATGGCTACACTGGGAGACGACGGTGAAATCCTGGAGCGCGTCTTTGCCGTCGAGCCTCTCATGGACGGTGACAAGTGCGTGGGCGCCATGGGCTTCAGCATCCGCGAGCCCAAGGTCTACGTGATGAAGGCCAAGGCCACCATCGCGGTCATGGGCGGTGCGGTGCACGTGTTCAAACCCCGGTCCACCGGTGAGGGCATGGGCCGATCCTGGTATCCGCCGTTCAACTCCGGCGCCACCGCCTATTTCACCATCAAGGCCGGTGCGGAGATGACGTGCCAGGAAGTCCGCTTCATCCCGGTTCGTTTCAAGGATGCCTACGGACCCGTGGGCGCCTGGTTCCTCCTGTTCAAGTCCCGCGCCATCAGCGCCCTGGGCGGCGAATACATGGTGGAAAGGAAACCGGAACTGCAGGAGTATGCACCTTACGGAACCGGCAAGCCCATCCCTGCCTGCCTGCGAAACCATCTCGGTATGCAGGATATCTATGACGGCAAGGGCCCCATCTACATGATGACCCACGAGGCCATCCAGAAGCTCGCCGACAATTACAAGGACGACCCCAAGGCTTTCAAGAAGAAAATGAAAGAGCTGGAAAGCGAAGCCTGGGAGGACTTCCTGGACATGACCATCAGCCAGGCCATCCTCTGGGCCGGTATGAACATCATGCCCGAAGAGACGCCCTCTGAGATCATGGCGTGCGAGCCCTACTTCATCGGTTCCCATTCCGGTGGATCGGGTGCATGGGTTTCCGGTCCTGCAGACATTGCTCCGCCTGAATACCAGTGGGGCTACAACCGGATGACCACGGTCAAGGGTCTTTTCACGGCCGGTGACGGCTCCGGTGCTTCCAGCCACAAGTTCTCCTCCGGCTCCCACGCAGAGGGAAGAATTGCGGCAAAGGGCGCCATCGCCTACATCCTGGACAACAACGAGGCGCCCAACGTGGACCAGGCCCAGGTGGACAAGATCAAGGAATGGCTGCTCAAGCCGCTGGACCTCTTTGAGAAACACAGCAAAGAGACCAGTGACCGGGACATCAATCCCAACTACAGTGTTCCGCGCCAGCTCATGTATCGGCTCCAGAAGATCATGGACGAGTACGCGGGTGGTGTGAGTTCCTGTTTCACCACCAACAAGCCGCTCCTGGAGAGAGGGCTCGAGCTGATGGCCATGCTCCATGAAGACATGGAGAAGATGGCTGCCGAGGAATACAACGAGCTCATGCGGTGCTGGGAGAACTACACCCGTATGTGGATCGCTGAGAGCCACATGCGACATCTTCTCTTCCGGGAAGAGACACGGTGGCCGGGCTACTACTACCGGTCCGACTGTCCCAAGATGGATGAGGAGAACTGGCACTGCTTCGTCAACTCTGTGTACAACCCCGAGTCCGGCGAGTGGACGCTCAAGAAGGTTCCGATCATCAACCTGGATGTTGCGTAACAACGTTGCCCTTTTCGCCTTCAGGCACTCCCCGCGGAGTGCCTGAAGGCATCTTTTTATCCTTTCTTTTCAAACGTGGAAACGTGATTCCGTTCGGGCCCTGTCCCCGGACGGAAGATTGTCTGCAGGGAAGAAATTCTGCCCTGGGAAGACTTGAAAGCGAGAAGAAGTCTTCGAACCTAATCCTTGTCAAACGTAGGAGCATTTGAGGATGGCAGACGGAACAGTCCTAGACACGGGAAAAGAATGTATTCTCGTTGTTGGTGGCGGAATCAGCGGCATTACCACAGCCCTGGAAGCAGCAGAGGTGGGGGTGAATGTCCTGCTTGTTGAAAAAGGTCCATCACTAGGGGGTCGGGTTTCCCGGATGTATCACTATTTCCCCAAGCTTTGCCCTCCCTCCTGTGGACTGGAGATCAATTTTCGCCGGATCAAGCAAAATCCGAGGATTCAGGTCCTGACCCTCGCCGAGGTGGATTCCGTGAGCGGGGAAGCCGGGGCCTACGAGGTGACGATTCGCCAGAATCCGCGATATGTGAATGGGAACTGCACCGCCTGCGGCGACTGTGCCGAAGCCTGTTCGCTTGAGGTGCCCAATGACTTTAACCTCGGGATGAGCCAGCGCAAGGCGGCCTATCTTCCCTTTCCCATGGCCTACCCCATGCAGTACGTGCTGGACCCCCAGATCATCGGAACCGACGACGCCAAGAAGTGCCAGGAGGCATGCAAGTACGACGCCATTGATCTGGAGATGCAACCCGGGACCCTGACCGCCAAGGTGGGAGCCATCGTGGTCGCCACAGGCTGGAACCCCTACGATGCAAAGAAGCTCGACATGCTGGGGGCCGGAAGGTATCCGAACGTGATCAGCAACGTGATAATGGAAAGGCTGGCTTCCCCCAGCGGGCCCACCGAAGGAAAAATCCTGCGCCCGTCGGACAACAAGGAGATCAAGAGCATCATCTTTGCGCAGTGCGCAGGATCCAGAGACGAAAATCACCTTCCCTACTGCTCCGGCGTATGCTGCCTGGCCTCCATGAAGCAGGCAAACTACGTACGGGAACAGTACCCCGACGCACAGATGAAGGTCTTCTACATCGATGTGCGGGCCATGGGGAAGTTTGAGGATTTCTATACGAAGCTTCAACCGGATGACAAGATCGAGTTCATCAAGGGAAAGGTGGCCAAGATCGAGGAGGATCCTGCCACACAGGATCCCATCGTGGAGGTGGAGGATACGCTCAACGAGGAAAAGATCCGGGCTCAGGCAGACATGGTGGTGCTGGCAACGGGCATGGTTCCATCCACCGCTGCGGAGCGGCTGTCCATGGACGTGGCTTACGATGAATTCGGATTCGTTGTCTCAGACGGTGCTCAGAAGGGGATTGTCGCTGCCGGGTGTGCCAAACGTCCCGTGGACGTTGCGGCCTCTTTGCAGGATGCCACCGGAGCTGCGCTGAAGGCGATTCAATGTCTGAGGAGGTAAACCGATGGACAAGAAGGTCGGGGTATACATTTGCAGCGGATGCGGGATCGGAGATGCTCTCGATGTGGAACAACTGGGAAAGGTTGCCACTTCGGAGTTCAGTGTGCCGGTGTGCAAGGATCATGCGTTCCTTTGTGGTGAAGAAGGCGCGGGTGTCATCCGTCAGGACATTGACAGTGAAGGTATAAACACGGTTGTGGTCGCCGCCTGCTCCCGCAGGGCAAAGACGGAAGCGTTCTCCTACGATCCGTTGAGCGTGGTGCTGGAAAGGGTGAACATCCGTGAGCATGTCACCTGGTGCCAGCCGGCCAAGGAAGAAGACACCCAGATGATGGCCGAGGACTATCTCCGGATGGGGCTCGCAAAGGCGCAGAAGGCGGAGCCGCCCGAGCCGTTTCAGGAAGAGACCAACAAGACCGTTTTGGTGGTGGGCGGAGGGATCACCGGCATGACGGCCGCCAAGGAAGCGGCGGTTGCAGGCTATGACGTGGTCCTGGTGGAAAAGGAGGCCCAACTGGGCGGGTACATGGCCAAGCTCCACAAGGCGCTGCCGAAGAAACCCCCCTATCAGGAAATGGAAGAGCCGAGCGTGGGGGGCCTTGCCCAGGAGATCGAAGCCAACGACAAGATCAAGGTGTTCAAGGGTGCACAGATCGAGAGCACCGCTGGCGCGCCGGGCATGTTCGATGTGGCGATCAAGTGCAACGGTTCTTCGGAAACGGTGCGCATCGGCGCCATTGTGCAGGCGGCCGGCTTTGAACGTTACGATGCGAAGAAGCTGGGTTCCCTTGGCTACGGCGCATGCGCCAATGTCGTGACCCACGACGACGTGGAGTCCATGGCCAAGGGGGGCAAGTTCGCTCGACCCTCGGACGGAGGCGCTGCCAAGAGCGTTGCCTTCATCCAGTGCGCAGGGTCCCGGGACCCGGACCATCTGCCCTACTGTTCGGCGGTCTGCTGCATGACATCCCTCAAACAGGCCAAGTACCTGCGCGAGGCAGACCCGGATGCGAAGGTCTATATCGTTTACAAAGACATGCGTACGCCCGGTCAGTACGAGAATTATTACAAACAGGTCCAGCAGGACGAGGGGATCTTTCTCACCAAGGGCGAGGTCGTCTCCGTGCAGGAAGACGGGGACAAGGGGCTGCGCCTGGAGGTGGACAACACCCTGCTTGGAGAGAAGATCGAGATCAAGGCGGACATGGTCGTGTTGGCCACCGGCATGGTTCCTCGTACCGCCTTCGGAGAAGAAGTGGTCCTGGAATCCTCGGAGGAGGACAAGAAGAAGGACGAAGGGGCAGAACTGGCACCGGACCTGATCATCAAGTCCAACATCCTGAATCTGACCTACCGCCAGGGGCCGGAGATGCCTGCGCTCAGAGACGGCTTCCCGGACTCCCATTATGTCTGTTTCCCGTACGAGAGCCGCAGGACGGGGATCTATCCTGCCGGGTGTGTTCGCCAGCCCATGAACGGCGCCACGGCCGCGGATGACGCCACGGGCGCCGCCTTGAAGGCCATCCAGTGCGTGGAGATGACCTCAAGAGGGGAGGCGGTTCACCCCCGGTCCGGTGACATGACCTACCCGGACCTGTTCCTCCAGCGTTGCACCCAGTGCAAGCGGTGCACCGAGGAATGCCCCTTCGGCACCTACGACGAAGACGAAAAAGGCACACCCCTGCCCAATCCCACACGTTGCCGGCGTTGCGGGATCTGCATGGGCTCCTGCCCGGAGCGGATCATCAGCTTCAAGGACTTCTCTGTGGATATCGTCGGCTCCATGGTCAAGGCCATCGAGGTGCCCGAGGAAGACGACGAAAAACCACGGGTGGTGTGCTTCATCTGTGAGAACGACGCGTATCCCTCCATCGACCTTGCCGGGATCCACCACCTGCAGTACTCGCCCTGGATACGGTTCATCCCGCTCAGGTGCCTGGGCGACATCAACATCGTGTGGATTGCGGACTCCCTGTCCAAGGGGATCGACGGCATC
>CAZSUQ010000411.1:0-5349 GCA_964609935.1 uncultured Thermodesulfobacteriota bacterium
CAAAATCGAGAACATAGAGGCCCTCGCTGCCGTTCAAGAGGTTGCCGAAATGGCAGTCCCCGTGGATCCTGTGGAAAGGAGCCTCGGCCGACAGCGTATCAAAGATGGTCACAATTTCGTGAACCGCATCGCTGTAACGCTGGACGAGCTGGGCCGGGAGAAAACCGTTTTCCCTTAAAAACTCAAGGGGCTTCAGGCCGTATGTTTCACCCGTCAAAGTGGTTCTGTGTTCAATTTTCTGGACCGCTCCAACATTGTGAATACGGGCCAGCAGGCGGCCCAGGACTTGAAGGTTTTCATCCATTAATTCATCAACGGCTCTTCCCCCGGTGCGAGGCCAAATAGCGTAATAGATCCCCTCTGTCTTCTGGAGGGTGCTTCCGTTATCGAAATGGAGGGGGGCACAGATCGGAATTTCGTCATCCTGGAGTTGGAGGAGGAAGGCGTGTTCCTCCAGGATCTGCTCCTCTGTCCAGCGGCCCGGGCGGTAGAATTTGCTCACCACGTGGGAACCGTCATGGAGTTTAAGATCATAAACCCTGTTTTCATAGCTGTTGAGGGCCATGCAATGTCCGGTTGGGCGAAGACCACTGGCCTCCAGGGCCTGAAGGACGACTTCTGGGGTCAGTTGGTAAAAGAAATTATCCATTGACAAGTCCATTCAATTCGTTGTGACGTATCTTGTGTGTTTAGGAAAGCATAACACATCCACCTGTCACGGTGCACGACAGGGAGCTTTTCAACTCAGCACGCCCTTTTGTGTCATGGCTTCCACCTCTTCCTCTGTATACCCCAGCATGGATGTTAGGATTTCATGGGTGTGCTCGCCGAGGAGGGGCGCGGCCGAGCGCATCCGGAGGGGTGTTTCGGACATGAGAATGGGGGCGCGGTTGTAGAGCGTTTTTCCTGCTTCCGGGTGATCCAGACGGGCCCAGTATTCCCTCTGATTCAGGTGCTCATCCTCGATCACATCCCTTGCATCGTTCACCAGACCTGCCCGGATGCCGCTGCTCGCCAGCCTATCTTCAAGCTCCCTGCCATCCTGTGTGCTGGTCCATCCCTCCAGGCTGTCATTGAGTTCCTTCTCGTTTTCCTTGCGCGATCTCAGGGAGGAGAACCGGGCATCCCGGGCCCAGGAGGGGTTGTCCATCAGTCCCACAAGGGTCTGCCATTCCTCATCGGAGGTCACGGCGATGGCGATCCAGTTCAGGCGCCCTTTTGTGGCGTACACGCCGTGGGGCGCTGCATCCGGGTCCCCGTACCCCTGGGGACCTGCGATCTCTTGGTTTACAGCGTAGGTCACGGCATCCAAGGGTTTCATGCTGATGGCCGAAGCCAGCTGTGAAACCTCAACGGTCTGCCCCTCACCGGTGCGTTCCCTGTGCATCAGGGCGGCCATGATCCCGAACAGGGTGTGTGTGGGGACCATGACGTGGTCCGTATAGTGCGTGCCGGTTCCAAAGGGTCTCCGGCCGGGAAATCCGCTCTGCTCGGTGAGGCCGCAGAGGGCGTTCAGGTTGACCCCGAACCCCATGAATCCCTTGTGAGGACCGGTCTTTCCCTGAAGGCTCATGCCCACATAGATGATGCGCGGGTTGATCTCCCGCACGTCTTCCCATCCGAGCCTCCACCTCTCCATCTGTCCAACGCGGTAGTTGTTGATGATGATGTCGCTCTTCCGGATGAGCCGCACCACCACCTCCCGCGCTTCCGGAAGGCCCATGTCCAGGGAGATGCTCTTCTTGTTCGGGTTGCGGCTGGCAAAGTAGCCGCTTCGTTCCAGGCCCCTGGCGATTCCGTCCTTGAAGGGCCCGCTCAGCCTGAGCACGTCCGGCCGTTTCCTGCTCTCGATCTTGACCACCTCTGCCCCGCACTGGGCCAGCACGCTCGTGACAATCGAGCCCGCACCCACCCAGGCAAAGTCGCAGACCACGATCCCTTCAAGTGCCCTGTTTCCATCAAGCGGCATGTGGCGCGTCTCCTGCAACGTGAACGACCCCTTCCTCTGCCATCGCCGTGATCTCTGCCTGGCCGAACCCGAGTTCCAGGAGGATCTCTGCCGTGTGTTGACCAAAGACCGGTGCAGGGGGCCCGAGCCTCCAGTGCAGACGGCCGAAGTCATAGGGTGCCCCGGGAAAGGTCACTTCTCCGTTCAGCCCGGGGTGTTGGAGCTTCTTCCAGAACTGAAGGGACTCCAGCTGAGGGTTCTCCAGAAGGTCCTTGCCGTTGCTCACCGGTGAGATTGCCACCTTGTGCTTCTGCCCGGTTTCATAAAGGTAGAGCTTGTGGTGCTTCCGGGCGTAGGCCTCGAATATCCTGCAAAAAAGGTCGTAGGCCTCCCTTGAGGAACGATAACCCGGATCCACCCATCTCGCATCACGGAAGACCTCCCACCCGGGCACATCCTCCTCCTTCATCCACCGGACAAAGGAATCCCACATGGCCTTGTTCTTCCCCATGATGGATACGAGCACCACATACCCGTCCCTGCAGGGATGGACGGTTCCGGACCCGGCCTCATTTCCTCTCCCGCGCCGGATCTTCCCCTCCAGGTCATGGAACTGGGGTGCGTTCTCCAGGGCCATGCCCACCGCCTCCATTGAGCACACATCCACCATCTGGCCCACGCCGGTCCTCTTTGCATGATAAACCGCGAGGCTGCTGCCCACCGCGGCATAGGCCTCTGCCATGCGGTAGGACTGGTTGTCACAGGTGCGCACCGGCTTTTCGTCTTCCACGCCGGCCAGGAAGAGAAACCCGCCCAGCGCGGAGCAGACCAGGTCCGATCCCGGGCGGTCCCTGTAGGGTCCGGAAAGGCCGAAGGGGGTGATGGCAGTATGCACGAGCCCCGGGTTCCTGGTGCGCAGGGTTTCGTACCCGATCCCCAGGGCGTCGAGATAGCCGGGTGAGGTGCTCTCCAGGAGCAGGTCCGCTCCCTCGCAGAGCTTCAAGAAGATCTCCCTGCCACGCCCTGACTCCAGGTTCAGGGCCACCCCCCGTTTCCCGGTATTGTAGTAGAGGTAGGGCAGGCCCCTCTCCCTGCCGGGGGTGTTTCCGAAAAAGGGCCCGCGGTTTCGGAGGGGGTCGCCCTCCATGGGCTCCACGTGGATCACGTCCGCGCCCAGCCCCGCATAGAGGCGCCCGGTGTATGGCCCGAGCTCTCCCGTGAAATCGATCACACAGAGGTCGGACAGGTCTGGCGCCATGTTTTTCGGTTCCATGGCATCATTCCACTGCGGCGGTTTGTGTAAAGGAAAGAGCCGCTCAAGCTCTCATCATACGCAAACCTGGGTCCAGGGAGAACTATAGGCAGGGCTTGAAAATCGGTCAAGGATGCCCGGATGGCGTGCAGGCCACGACACGACAGCACTCAGGTTCCTGCTTTCCGGATGTTTGTTTTGGCGATGGAATGCGCGGCCTTGATCTTTCTTGAGTCGGGATGGTCCTTGAAGAGCCCCTCGAGGATCTGGAAATATCTCTGTACACGGCCATGGGTCGAGGACGAGTCTTCCCTGGCGAGCATGCTGGTGACGGCATTGGACAGCGACCTTGCAAGCTCTTCCCTGATGTCCAGGTCATGGGGGTTTTCATCGGCCAGCCGGATGTGTTTTTCAACCGTGGTCATGGCTTTTTCGTGCTCATTGATCTCCGCAAAGAGGATGGAGGCGTTGCGGATCATGAACGCATACCCCACCTTCAGCTCCTTCACGTCCGGAGAGGCTCTCATCATCCGTTCGCACTCCCAGAGGATGTGGTCCATGGCTCGAATCATCCTGAACTTGCTGAAATCCAGGGACGCGTTCCCATTGGTCAGGGCCTGCTCGATCTTGATGTAGGTGCTCTCCGGGTATTTCTCGGTCAGCCTTTCCTGCTGGTGCAGGATCCTGCACAAACTACGGATATCGTCGTTCATGCCGAAGTCGATGGCCATGAGCCTCAGGTCCGTGGAAAACTGTTCCGCCTCGCTTCCCTCCTGGAATGCGAGCTCATCCTCCAGGATGTTCCTGCCCTGGAGCCTCTCCTTTGCCTTGTTGATCTCCTCCACCATCCATGCATCCTGCATGACCCAGCGGTTTTCCGAATACTTGAAGTCGCAGTCCTGGCCCGATTTCCATGCGGACCCGATCTCCTCCCTGTTGTTTATGAGGATCCCCCAGAAGCCCGCCTCCATCTCGGCAATCTCGAAATCATCCGGAACGGACAGCCATACGGACATCCAGTACATCCTTATGGCGAGCACGAGCTCGGGCAGGAGTTCAAAGGACAGCTTGGTGGTCTGGGTGTTGGAAAGATAGGAGCGGATCAGGGCGTTGACCCACTTCCCTGTGAGCTCCGCAGTGTCGTCCATGCCCACGCAGCCGATGAGGAAGGCAAGGTCGTAGAGCTCTTCCCGGACACCGGCCTTCTCCCAGTCGATCACCGAATGAAGCTGATGCCCCTTCCACAGGAGGTTCCCGGGGTGAAGATCTCCGTGGCAGAACCTTTTCTCGAGGTAGGGAAGAAAAGGGAAGAGGTTCTCTTTCAGGTGGTTGTGGGCCTGGTGGAGGGCCTGTTCGATCTTCCTGTCATCGGTCTTGATTCGCTTGAGCGTACTTTCTGTTGCATCCATCATGGACGCCGCTTTTCGAATCGAATCGCGAGAGAACCATTCCTTCTTCAGGTTCGAAATGCTTGCCAGTACGGCCCCGATCCCTTCGGCCTTTTCCGGCTCGTTCCGGTAGTCCAGTCTTCCCTGCTGCTCCTGGTGTACATAATCGAAGAGCTGATAGACCCTGTCCTCATGCTTCACCGCCTTGTTCCCTTTCGGGAGCAGGACAGGGATTCCCTGTTCTTTGAGGAACAGGGTCAACTCTTTCACGGGAACCCTTTCATGAAAGAGGGAGAGAGGATCCGCCCTGAGAAGGAATTCCCTGTTCACCAGCCAGGTACGGCTCTTCCTCACGGGGTTGGCACCCGCAGGGTCGAACACATCAACCCTGACAGGAGCGATGTCCCAGTGTTCTTCCAGGGTTACATTCGGTTTCAAATCAGGACTTCTCGTAGGTCAGGACGCGAAGGACCCCGATGGCCTCACCGCTCGTCCCGGTGGAGATGGCATCACTTGTGGATATGACCTTGGTGATATCGTTGGATGCGATGAAGTCGTTCACTGCGTCATCGAGTTCCTGTATCTCCTTGATTATGTTGAAGATTTTTAGCTGAGAGGTGAATGTCTTTACCTTGATCATTTCGGATAACCCCCTTGTATCATTCCTTTTTCATAGAGGTAGAAACGTGTATCAAGAATGAGATGATGCAAGAACGGGATAAGTTTCTGGAAACTGGCCAACGGCATTCACGAGAGCGCCG
>CAZSUQ010000412.1:0-5346 GCA_964609935.1 uncultured Thermodesulfobacteriota bacterium
CTGCAGGTCTTCTTCATCCTTGAGGCGATTGACGAGGTTCCAGATCCGGCTGTTGGTGGAAACCCTGGCGGCCGCGGCAATGGGCTCGGGGATCGGAAACTTCAAGAGACCGAGCTGCTTCAGCAGTGCACTGTCCTTGTCGTAGAGCTGTCCGAACTGGGCCCGGTATTCATTGACCCGCTCCATCAGCCACATCTCCACCACCCTGCGCTGTTCGTCCAGGAAGAGATCCTTCAACCGGTGCGTGGGCCCCCGGAAGTGCTTGAGAAGTTTCTGGTAGAGGTCTCCCAGGGATCCTTCCTGAAAGAGGGCGACCAACTCCTTTCGAAGGGATTGGTAGGCAGGGTCCCCTTCATAGGGACGCCAGAAGAACTGGACATCCAGGCCGCCGAAGTGAATCACGGCATAGGTGTGCCGGACCGCTTCCAGGGTGATGCAGGAAGTTATCTCCGCCGCCCCGAAACCGAAGTGAACCTGCCCTGCTTCCAGGATCTCTCCGTCCAGGTCCTTTTTCGAGTAGGCAAGCCCCTCCTGGGAGGGCCTTTCGTCCTGGAAGAGAGCGCTCACGGCAAAGTGTGCCAGAACCCTCTCCAGGTCGACCGTGGAAGGCTTCACCTCTGCTTCCCAGAGCCTTCTCCCGTTGCCGATCTCCTCATCGTTGCTGGGCGCCTGCTCGAGAATCTTCAAGAACGCCTCTTCCACGTCGGCCGAAAAGTTCCGTTCGGCAAGCTGGATCGCCCGGGCTGCAAACCTCAGAACCTGTACGGACTCGATCCCTGAAATATCATCAAAGAACCATGCACAACTCGTAAACATGAGCTGCGCGTGCCGCTCCATCTCCAGCAGCTTCAGGGCCAGCGGGACCTCCGAGGCATCCAGCGCCCTGTTCCCCATCTCCTGAAGGAATCCATGCACCGCCTCCTCCTGCCGGTGGAGCACCACCCTTCCGTATGCGGAAAAGGCCTCCCAGGGATCCGAAAAGTACGCCCGGCCCTTTTCCTCATAGAGGGAGTCCAGGTTTTCCTTCAACGTATCGAGCGCCTCACGAAGCGGCCCTCGCCATTGTTGATGGGTTTCCTCGCCATCCAGGCGGCAACCGCAGTCCGAGCGCCAGCGCTCCACCCCGTGTGCGCAGCTCCAGGAACTCTTCTCCACGATTTCCACCTCACAGACGGGCGGATACAGGGAAAGGAACTCCTCGTAATTGGTGATCCTCACCTGATCGTTGTCCTTCAGCGTGGAGATGAAGTAGGCAAGGGCCATCTCCCCGAATCGGTGATGGTGGCCGAAGGTCTCCCCGTCTGTGGCAAAGTGGACAAGTTGAGGTCCCTTCTCCTGGTCGTTGAACCGGGACAGCATCCTCTGCCGGAACTGCTCCCCGCTGCTCAAGAGACGTTGAAAAGCCACCTGTTGAGCCAGCTCTCCATCGTAAAAGAACAAGCTGATCTCCCTTCCGGACGGCAGCAGGCAACGGCAGGCTGTGTGCATTCCCAGCGGTTTGCGCTCCACCTCGAACCACTCTCCGGAATCCTGGGAACGGAACCTTGCGGCCTGGTTCGGGCTTAACAGGGTAAAACGTATGCCGTGGTCCACCAGGGTTTCCAGTGTCTCGGTATCCACCGCGGCTTCAGGGAGCCACATACCTGCAGGGTCCCGGGAGAAGTAGTGTCGAAAGGCCTCGATTCCCCACGCCACCTGGATGTCCTTGTCCTTCTTTGAGGCAAGGGGGAGGATGGTGTGGTTGAAGGCCTGTGCAATGGCGTTTCCAAAACCGCTGCATCGTTTCGCGCTCTTCCGGTCCGCATCCTGGATGGCCTCCAGCACCCGGGGCGCATTCTGTTCCAGCCAGACCAGGAGGCTTGGGCCCACGTTGAAACTGATCCACTCGTAGTTGTTGATCATGTTCTCCACCCTGCCGTTACCGTCCAGGATCCGAGCATGGGTGTTTGGGGCGTAGCACTCCGCGCAGATCCTCTCATTCCAGTCATGATACGGCGTTGCGGAGTCCTGAACCTCGATCCGCTCGAGCCAGGGGTTCTCCCTCGGCGGCTGATAGAAATGCCCGTGAATACATACGAAGCGGTTGCTTGTCTTTGCTGTTGGCCTGTTCACCTTGTCGGTTGTTTCCATCCCTCTTCCATTCTCTTTGCATGAAACCCGGTTGCCCGGCACCCAAAAAACGTATCACGGGAGATGGAAAGGTGTAAACCGAGGTTCACGGTTTTTCTTTCTTGCAATATGGTGTTTTAACTGATATGAATGGTTCCGAGAAGCAAAACGGCATCCGGCAACCTCGAGGCAAGCCATGGAAAAATCCAGTGCCTACTTGCTTGTGGAAAAGGAGCATGCTTCTGTACTGATTGTTGAGGACGACCGTTCTCTTGCCAGGCTCCTGGAAACCTACCTCCGACAAGAACACTATCCTGTCCACACCGCCCACACGATCCCTGAAGCCAAAAGGCTCCTGATCGAGACACGCCCGCACCTGATTCTGCTCGACCTGGCCCTCCCCCCTACGAACGACGTGAACCAGGGTCTTGATTTCATGCGACACTGCCTGAAGGCCGTGCCGCACGCCAAGATCATCATCATGACAGGCGAAGGGACGATGGACACGGCCATGACGTGCATTCGACAAGGTGCGGAAGACTACCTGGTCAAGCCCATCAACCTGGGCACCCTGTCGGTGATCCTGGAACGGGCGCTGAAGCGGCAAAAGCTCGAGCAGGAGATGGCGTTGCTGCAAAAGGCGCGAACACGAAAAGCACAGATGGGAAAGCTCCTGGGAGAAAGCTTTCTGATGCAGCGTGTTTTTGAAAAGGTTCGCCACGCAGCACAAAGGGATGACAATGTGCTGCTGCTGGGAGAAAGCGGAACCGGAAAAGGCGTGGTGGCCGAGACGCTCCACGCACTGAGCGGCCGCAAAGCAAACCGTCTCGTGAAGGTCAACTGTGCGGCTCTTTATGAAGGCCTGCTGGAAAGCGAGCTGTTCGGACACGAGAAGGGGTCCTTCACGGGTGCCGTGGGAAGAAAGATCGGGAAATTCGAGTATGCCCACGGCGGCACGCTGTTTCTGGATGAAATCGGAGACATCCCTTCCTGGACCCAGGCGAAACTGCTTCACGCCGTGGAAGACAAAGAGATCCAGCGGATCGGGGGGAACCGTCCGATCCAGGTGGATACGCGTATCGTTGCGGCGACCAACACGAACATCAAGAAACAGGTGAAGGATGAACGGTTTCGTATCGACCTCTACTACCGCCTGAACACGACCGAGATTCTGCTGCCGCCGCTCCGAAGACGGGTCGAGGACATCCCGCTCCTATCCGAATCGTTTCTCAAGGAGTTCGATGACGTCCATTACAAGGGACTCTCCATGGCCTCCATCGAAAAGCTCATGCAGTACGACTGGCCTGGAAACGTGCGGGAACTGCGGTCGGTGATCTACCGCGCCGCAGGAAAGGCACCGGACGGCGGCTGGATCGAGCCTCATCACCTGGAGATCGACATGGACCTGGACGAGGGGGTGTGCAGGGAACAACCCGAAAACCTCCAGGTCATGCTGGAGAACTACGAACGGACGTTGATTCTGAGGGCCCTGAACCGAAACAAGGGAAACGTGAGCAAGGCAGCCAAGGAACTCGGCCTCACTCGCTCCGGACTGCACAAGAAGATTGCCCGCCTGAAGATTCTCAAGGATGGATCCCCCTCCTGACCGGGCGTTTGAACGGCCCTTTCTCCACTCAAGATGTGAAAAACACCCGGCCATTCGTTTCCTGATTCCTTGATTCCCGGGACGTGTGCGTGCATCCTCTTCGATCCTTTTCGGGCGCCGAGGGCTTGTTCAATTCCGCACAACGGGGTAAACTGTCTCGATTATCCGGGCCAAACATGAAGAAAGCCGTTTCGGCAATCTCCACCGTTGCATGGCCTGCTCGGAAAGAACAAAACGAGTCTTGTTAAAAAGAAACCATCGCAAAATTCAGTGATTGGAGAGCCACCCCGCCTTTTGCCGACAGAACAACGCACCCATGATCCCGTGAGCCCTGAGGTGCCTTTCCAGCACACTGTTCGGACCCGACCATCCGGGGCGGCCGCAGGCAGTTTCGATGAACGTGGAAACCATACTCAAACCGATACGCGAAGATCTCGTTCATGTTGAAGAGGTGCTCCTCGGCGAGGGGACCGAATCCCAAGCCGACCTCCTCTCTTCCGTGGGAGAGCACGTGCTGTCCGGCGGCGGAAAACGGTTCCGGCCTGCACTCACCCTTCTCTCCGGACAACTGTGCGGCACGCAGCCTGAACAGCGGATTCCGCTGGCCGCTTCCGTGGAACTGATTCACAATGCAACCCTGCTTCACGACGACATCGTGGATGAAGCGGCCATCCGAAGGGGAAAGCCGGCCGCCCATCGCGTGTGGGGAGACAGGGCTGGGGTTCTGGCTGCTGATTTTCATTTTTCCCGTGCCTTCTCCCTCATCCTGAAGGCCGGCGACCTTGCCTGCCTCGATGTTGTCAACCGCACCATCAGTGCCATCGTTGAAGGAGAGCTCATTCAGTTCCTCCGCGTAGGGCTCTCGGACATGGATGAAAACAATTACCGGGACATCATCTCGCGTAAAACAGCCCGCCTGATCGCCACATCGTGTCAACTGGGTGCACTGGCGGGTCGGAGGGAGCAGCAGGCCGAGTCCCTGTTCCGTTTCGGACTGGAGCTCGGAATGGGCTTTCAGATGATGGACGACCTGCTGGACTACACCGCGCGGGAGGATCTTCTGGGGAAGAAGGTGGGGACGGATTTCAGGGAAGCCAAGTACACCTTGCCCCTTATCGTCACCCTTTCACGTTGTGACGGGCCGGACCGGAAGCAGCTTCAGGAGGTTCTCAACGGAGAAGCGACCCAGAGAGAATCCTGCTTTCCCTGGGCCAGGAATCTCATCGAGCGTTGCGGGGGATTCGACTATACGCGGGAAGCAGCCTGTACGCATACGGAAACAGCCATCGAAGAACTCGCGCCCCTTCCGCAGGGCAGGGAGCGGGATTCACTGGAGCACCTTGCACGATTCGTCGTGGAGAGAGCCTACTGACAGCATCCGGGTGCAACGGCCGGGGATGAATCTGCTGATCCTGAAGCAAGCATTTCCAAGAAGCCCGGCCGCGCCCTCCCCCTCCCCTTCCTGTTCATCCGTGATCCACTCGTAGCGGTTCCGGAAGGATCGCAGGTGTGCCACCAGCCCTTCCTGATTGGCATGATGTGTGCTGTTGACGGCACCGTAGACGTTGCCGGCATAAAATGTCAACGCCACAAAAGACACCACACCGCCTACACCGAAGAGCTCTAAGACC
>CAZSUQ010000413.1:0-5336 GCA_964609935.1 uncultured Thermodesulfobacteriota bacterium
GCTCAGGACAAAGACCTTGTGCCGGATCAGAGAAAGTGTCTCACGCAATAGGAAATCCTCGTGATTCTCCCTGGTCTTCTCATCGCACTGACTTGAAGATTCACAGGAACTGCATCCAGAATTCTTTTCGCAATCACCCTTTTCCATTTCCCTCCCCTTTCTTTGGACCTTGGATCCGAGTCATCTTTCGCCCTCGCGTTCGTCGTCCGGAACAGGAACGTTTCCACCTCTTTCCAGCCGAAGCACACAGGATCTCTCCCTCGTGGAGATCCCCTTTCAGGTAATGTTCCAGGACTTCCTGTGCATCCCCCACAACCCATCCGATTACCTGAATCCCGTGATGCTGCAGCATGCGGCACGCAAAACCGCTCACCGCCCCACAGATCAGGGTGCGGATCCCCAGCCGGGAGATCTGCTGAATGCAACGAATGGAATCTGTCTCGGGTAGAAGCGCTTCTCGAAGTTGTATCTCCCCCTTGTTGTCTCTTGTGGCGACCGTGATCTTTTCCGCACAATCCAAACGGTACGCAACACGACGATCCACCTGTGCGATACCCACCGAGTTCATTCCGGAAATCCCCCGTTGGGGGAAAGGAGAGCAAGTGCTGTGCCAGGAGTGATTGGCAGCCACGATGAATCTTAAGGGCTTGAAATCGAAGGAAATATTCTAGAGAAACCCATTCTTTTCAAGAGCAATCGGTAGAAGACGGTTTGCAAACTACAACCTACGGGCCCAATAAGGCAGCAAAATGCAACCTCCGATCCTTTACGGTATCAGAGTCCACAAAAGCTGCTTCCACACATTTTCCCTGGGGAGGCTTCCCTGCACCAGAAAATCATTTGAAAAATCATGTGGTTACTGAATAAGTCCCCCTGACCTGCAACACAGAAGTCTTTCCCGGCACACACCTTGCTGTTATCTGAGATTCAAAGTGAAGTATTGCAATCATGAAGAGAAAGGAGGGTTTCATCATGCCTGGTGGAGACGGAACAGGCCCAACCGGACAGGGCCGGATGACAGGACGCGGGGCAGGGCGCTGTGGTGGGTATCCCGGCGCAGGTTTCATGAACACATCTCCCGACCGAGGATTCCGTGGCAGGGGCGGAGGGGGTCGGGCAGGTTTCGGCAGGGGACAGGGCAATCGCTTCTGCTTTGCCGACCCGGCCGGCCCACAACATCCAGGGTGGGGTCGCCCCTGGCTTTGGAGCAACAGGAGGTCAGGATGAAGCTGTTTGAGCGAATGAGCAAAGAAGAGTGGAACGAAATCCTGCAACGGGTTGCTGAAGATACCCGAATGACGGTGGGCCTCACGGACGAGAACGGGAACCTTGTCCTTCAGACGCAGGGTGAGCGGTGCGCCCTTTGTACAAAGATTCGGGAGAGAAAGGAGTCTCTCACCTTTATTTGCAGCCAGTGCAACACCGCCATGCTGGAGGAGGCAAAGCAGGCCCTCAAGCCCGTGCTCGATTCTTGTGACGCAGGGCTTACCCGCATGGTGGTCCCCATCCTGAATGAAGGCGTCCTGATCGGTCAGCTAACGGCCTGCGGGGGCGCCCCCGAAAAGGAGGAGATCGATCTTTTCCTTATTGCCAGGCAGGTGGGGACCACCGAGGATGAAGTGGCCGTTCTGGCCACAAGGATCCCCGTTGTTTCAACGGATGAGATCGAGACAATAGCCAATCGCACGTTTGCCGAAGTAAACGCGTAAAACGAACCTCATCTCGAAGAGAGGAGGTGAGAGGAACATGCAGGAAGGCTACATCACGCCCAAGGAAGAGAAGTACCCGGAAGCAGAGGCAATTCTGTGGGAAGACCCTTCGACCAGCGGAAACTTCTGGCTGGTGGAGAGGTGTCCCTATTGCGGGAAGAGACACAGGCACGAGGCAGGGAAACGTGGAGAAGATCCAAGATCCCGTCTGGGCCATCAGAGATCTCATTGTGATAAAAAATATCCCACAGACAGGGGCTATGTGCTCATAGAGAAGTTATCGAGAATCGGAATGGAACAGGGGCATCATCGTCCGCCTCGCACATACCAGAAATTGTAGCCGTTGGTCTTATGGCTGTTGTACACGTAACCCGTGGATAAGCTCGCGCTCCACGCGCCGCTGGTACTGCTTGCGTTGGTCGTGGACGCATAGTACCAAGACAACGGCACTCCAGTGAAGGGGTCTCCCTCCGACCACTTGCCGGTCCCGGCCGTGTTCGGCAACACAGGGTCATAGCAACCATAATGAAACAGGCTTTGAAGCTCCCTTACATTCGCCAGCCGACAGTCCCCTGCGCCGGAGGCGTCGCTCAGGCCGCACGTTCCGTCTGCCAGCCCGTTACAATAACTCACTGCATCGTCCCAGATTTTTACGCCGTCGCAATTGGCGTTTTTTGTCCAGATCAGCCCTGTCAGTCTGTCGGTCACGGTCCCGTTCCCATTGTCGGTAAAGCGCGGGCTGGGCCAGGCAACACCCTTTTCATGGACACCGTCGTCACCGGCTTCATAGCTCGCCGTCTGCCCGGTCTTCGGAACGGGTGCGAACATCCTTTTCACCGCAGGGATCACATAGAAATCACTAAAGCTGGAGAGGCTCCAGCCAAGACCATGCAGATGGCCAACAGGCAAATCCAGATCGCTCTTTCTTTGGATGCCTTTTTCATGGTCTCCTCCTTATTGAAAACACGAGAAAAACATAGAAATCCAATGAATATGGTTTCTATTTATAAGAACACCGGGATCTTTTCAAGAAAAGAACCAGATTAGCACCCGCCCCGGTCCATTTCGTATGGGCGGGCCCGCATTATGGCGGGTCCACATTTTTCCCTTGACACGGTAGATGTTTGCCTGATATATAATACTGAACGTTCAGTATTAAAGTGCACCCTCCTTACAGGGCATCGAATCATGGCAAGAAAAACGCTTGGGCTCAGGAAGAATCTCAAGGAGGAGCAACGCCGTGCAGCCATCATCGACGCAGCCGTCAAGGTCTTTTCCACACGGGGTTACGAACAGGCCTCCATGGACGGCATCGTTGCAGAGGCCGGGTGCAGCAAATCCCTGATCTACTGGTACTGGAAGAACAAGGCAGACCTGTTCTCCCACCTGATCGACGTGTGCATGACCCGGTACATAGATCTCTTGAAGGGAATCCTCGATTCAGAAGAACCCTATCTCAAGAGGCTGAATCGCCTCTTTTGGGACTTTGCCGAACGGTTCCGTGAAAACGATAAACTTAACAGACTCGTACACTTCGGCTCCCTTCACAGCCCCAGGCAGCCGGAGGAGAATTTCCAGGAAAAGGTCAATGAATACTACCGGGAGGTCCTGGAGCTGATGGAAGAGGTCTTTCAGAAAGGGGTGGACACAGGATACTTAAGGAAAGACATGGACGTATCAGCCGTCTCTTTCTTCCTTCTTGCCTCTGTGGAAGGGTATATCTACATGTCCATGCTCGAGGACCGGATGCCCATGGAGCGCTCTCTGATCAACATGACGACCCGGTACCTGATTCCCAATATCCTTGAAAAGACACCTGAAGGACACCAGGCCGACAGCCCTTGAGTTCATGGGAAAAGAATTCGTCAGTACTATTTGTTCAATATAACAAGATCGTTCCTGTAGTCGCATAACTTGACAGGGAGAAGCCCATGGCCAAAAAGGGAACCAGAGAGCAAAGCTCAGCGTTTACATCTTTTCGTGAGAAGTTCCTCTCCTTTCAGATCGACCTCATCGAACCTGAGACCACGGCCCTTCTCGGAGCCGGTGTCCCTCCCAGGAACTTTCTCAGGGAGTGCCAGAGATGCATGGAGGAGATCGGCAGGAAGTTCGAGGAAGGGGAGTACTACCTGCCTGAACTGGTGGTGTCCGGCGAGATGTTCAAGACGGTGAGCGAGAAGATTCGCCCTCTCCTTTCAGCGGATGCGGATCAGGACAAGGGAAAGATCGTCCTGGGGACCCCGCAGGGGGATATCCACAACCTGGGCAAGGACATCTTCGGCGTCCTTGCGGAATCCAGCGGAATCACCGTATACGACCTGGGCGTGGACGTACCCCCCCGTGCCTTCGTGGAGAAGATCGAGGAGACGGGCGCCGCGGTCCTCGGCATGTCGGCCCTGGTGACGGCCGCCTTTGCTCCCATGGAGGAGGTGGTGAGCATGCTGGAGAAGAGCGGTCTCCGGAAGGGGGTTAGCGTGGTGATCGGGGGCGGCGTGACCAACCGGAACATGATCAAGAGGTTCCGCGTGGATGCCCAGACCCTGGACGCCTACGAAGGGCTCAAAATAGTGAAGTCCATTCTGGAGAAGAAGGAGAAGTCCCATGCCGCAGCCTGACAGGATGATCCATCCCGGGGACCGGATGACCGCCGAGGAGCGCCTGCAGGCCGTGGTTCGGCTGGAAGAGCCCGACCGGGTCCCCCTGTCCATGATGGTCTATTACTACGCCCCCTTTCACACCGGGGACCGGATGAGTGATTACATGGGCAGGCCCGAGGTGTATCGCAGGGTGAGCCGCAAGGTTTATGAGGATCTCGGCCCCTGGGACATCTACTACAACATCAACCCGGTCTCCCGCCTGATGTACAGCTTTGCCATGATGATGCGGTACCTCTATCCAGGAAAGGAGCTCCCGGATGACGTGATGTCCCAGGTGGAGGAGTTCGAGTACATGCGGCCCGAGGATTATGACAGGATCCTGGAGGGGGGTTCCTTTCTCGCAGACCTGGCCTTCCGGTTCCGGATGCTCCCCCGTTTCTGCAAGGACACCCAGGGCTTGCCGCCGGCGCGGCTCGGTCTCGTCCTGGCCAGGGACCTCCTCCGGCAGAAGGTCTTCTGGGAAAGGGACCGGAGGTGGTGCATGAAAAAGGGCATTGCCATGCAGATGGGCTACCAGGCGGAGATGCCCTTTGACACCTTCTCCATGGCCCGCACGATCACCCCCTTCTCCATCGACCTCTTCCAGAGAAAGGAGAAGATCCGCGAGGCATCACTCAAACTCGCCCCCGCCTTTGCCGACCTCTCCATCTGGATCTCACGCATCATGGGCGTGCCACGGGTCCAGTGCTACTGCCACCGAACCTCGAGCAACTTCATCTCTCCAAAACAGTTCGAGGAACTCGCCTTCCCGAGCCTCGAAGTGGTGGTGAACCGTCTCGTGGAGGCGGGCATCACGCCCATCCTGCACTGTGACGGGGACTGGATGAAGAACTTTGAGGTGCTGCGCCGGCTTCCCAGGGGAAAGGTCATCCTGCAGCTCGACGGCCTCACGGACATCTTCCGTGCAAAGGAGGAGATGGGCGATCACATGTGCATCTTCGGTGATGTGCCCGCGGAAAAGCTCGTCATG